>JAUZPM010000021.1 GCA_030705925.1 Bacillota bacterium | reverse complement strand
TATTTGTCCATAATTCGTGATCTTTACGATAACAGCATCGTCGCTCACAAAACAGGCACGGAGCAAACGATTAATCTTGTGCTTAATACAATCCAAGTAGCCAAAGAAAAAGAATCGGTCACCGCAGAGTTACAGCTCCACAGTGACCAAGGGTTTCAATACACCCTTTCGAGAAGCCTCCGATTATTTTTTCCAAAACTGGCACTATGTAAATCGGACAATTGCAATATTTTGAAATTATTAAATGATGGCGGTATTTTCTCTGACGTCGCTGTATTAGTTACTTGTAAAAAATTTTTATCAAGATAAACCGAGCATCACATAAAAAACCATCAGTAATAAGCAATATGGGCTTCCTTTTCATTTCCACAAATATCAATCTGTTTCCACTTAATTTTTCACCTGATGTCGTTTGAAGCTATAATAAGTGCCGAATATCATGAACACAGACAACGTAGCGGTCACAACTGCAACTGCAATCGAAAGCATAACGACTTTTCCACAAATATAAAACGCCTCAAAGGTTTTGAACTGGTCTGAGCCGATAAGCACTTTTGCTGGATGGAACATCAAAATTTTACTGATGGCATCTCCGGAAAAAATATCAAGATGCAATGCAGGTAATAAGATAATAACTACTCCTACAATAAGCGATACAAAAGCGTTTTTGCATCGGGATGAGATGAATAGCACCGCTGAGGTTAAAAACAGAAGACCCAAAAAGCTCATTGCAGATACCGATAGATAACTTGTAAGCCATGTAAAGGCGTAAGGGCTTGGATTGACCGACCAATTCTGCACAAAAGCTGTCGCCCCCTCAATTCCGAACAGTGAAAATACCAGTATGGCGTTGAAAACTTGTATCAGCAGCCAGATGGATATTGCAATAATAAATCCCGTCATTATTTTTGCTTTGATCAGCTTATTCTTTCCATACTTGGAGCACAGCAAAAGTGAATCGGTCCTTTTTGCGTATTCGGATGAAAACAGGGGCGTCAATACGATAAGAAGGAACACCGCAACGGTAAATGGAAGCACCGTCTGCATGGCTTGGAGTCTGGACCAGCCCCAGTCATAGTCGAAATACGCCTGATATCCGCTGCTCAGGTAGCCGTACATTGCTTCCGCTTTAGCTGCCAGAGCCTCGCCCTTTTCGCCACTGTAGGCCGAACGGTAATTCTCAGCCACCTGCTTGCCGGTTGTGTCGGCATCTTGATAAAAACCGGACGCGCTTGAGGGCTCCTCCAGACAGTCAAACTCGCGGCTCGACAGTACTTCCTGTTTCACAAAGCGAGCGACATTGTCAGTAGAATTGATGGCATCTTCCGACAGTCCTTCGTTAAGCAGCTCCTGTGTTATTTTCTCGCGTTCCTCTGCGCTGACCTGATTAGCAGGGTTACTCAGTATCGCGCTCTCCGTATCTTTTACACGCTGTATCCATGCATCATTGATGACTCCGGCGAACACGGATTGCTCCTTCTGAAGCTGCTTTACTTTTTCCCTGTTATATTGCAAGCCGTAAGTTGGCTCGCCAGAAAATGTCCCCAAAAATATTGAGAGAATATCTACAAGCAGGATGGCGGCAAATGCTATAAGCACTACCGGCTTACGGATGCTTTTATGTAGCTCAAACCTTATAATTTCTTTCAAGTAATTCACTCCTTAATTCTCTACCTGATGCCGTTCAAATGCTCGGCACGCGAAAGGTATCAACAGCCCGGATACCGCAACGGCAACTACAGGCACGGTTGCCTGCATTAAAATTGCGTGACCGAAAACGTAATATGCCTTAAAAAAAGCAAAATGATTGGCGGCGATTAGGGTATTGGCAGGGGCAAAGGCGAGTATTTCACTCATAAACGCACCGAGTTGAGAAATATTCCCGATAACGGGTGACAGCAGGACCACGCCGCAAATGAGCAGCGTAATAAACGGCCTCCTTGTCTTTGCGGAAACGAACAAAATCACCGCCGTGAAAATGACTATGCCCGTTAAGCTCATGCCGCATACGGCAAGATAATTGGACAGTTCCGTATAGGGGAAGGGACAAGTATTGTACTGCCAGTCCTGCACAAAGGTTTGCGTTCCCTCCAAGCCGAAAACACTGCCTGCGAGAATGAGATTGATAAGCAGTATTAAAAGCCATACCCCCGCCGCCAGCAGAAAGGATGCTGCGATTTTAGCCCCGATCAGTTTGCTTCTGCCATACTTTGCAGACAACAGCAGACTGTCGGTTTTCTGATTGTATTCCCCCGAAAAAACAGAGGACAGTGCTATGAGCAAAAACAGTCCCACTGTAAGCGGCAAGATGCGCTGCATATCAATCAGCTTGCTCCAGCCCAGGCAACAATCGTAATACGCAGTATAGTCCTCCGCAAGATACCCATACATATTTTCAGCTTTTTGCGCAAGGACCTCACCCTTTTCTCCCTGATACTTTGCACGGTAATATTCACCGAGCGATGTGGATAGGGCTTTGACATTGCTGTAAAATCTGGAAGAGTATTCAGCGCCTTCCAGTACCACATAGGGCAAGCCGCTTTTGATTTCTGGTTTCAGAAACGCCGAATTCGGCAGGCTGTCCACATATTCTCGCGTATATCCGCGTTCCATATATTCCTTACGGACGGCTTCTTTTTCATCCTCGGACATCAGATTTTTGGGGTTCTCCGTAATCGCAGTGATTTTTTTCTCTATCTCATCCGTCCAGTTCTGATCTATCTTGCCGGCATATTTCGTCTGCTCTGCCCTCAGTGCCATTATTTCATCGTGCGAAACAAAATCCCCGGTTCTGTCCGTAAAGATGGACAGGCAGTTTATCGCAAGAGTCAGTATAAGGATTGCCAGAGATATCGGACGCAATATCATCTTTTTTAGTTCAAACCAAATGATGCGCCTCATTATGCTTCCTCTTTAAAATGATAAAGGTATAGATCCTCCAGATTGGGCGAGACAATTACCGCATTTTCGCATGGTTGCGTTGCTGATACAATGCGAAGCTCCACTTTATCGCCGTTATGTTTTAAGTTACTGATTACGAACCGTTCGCTGTAGCTCTCCGCTTCATCAGATGAAACTTCGCAGTTCCATACAAACCGACTGATGCTGTCGCAGATATGGTCTGCGTGATCCTGCTGGGAAAGCTGCCCGTGCTTCATAATCATGATTTCATCGGCAATATACTCCACATCTGAAACAATATGAGTGGACAGCAATACAATTTTCCCTGTAGAATGGTCACTTATGATGTTACGGAACTTTGCGCGCTCTTTCGGATCAAGTCCGGCAGTGGGTTCGTCAAGAATCAAAATCTTCGGATCGTTGATGAGAGATTGCGCAATACCCAGCCGCTGGCGCATGCCTCCGGAATAGGTCTTGATTTTCTTCTTTCGGACATCGTACAGTCCAACCTTTTCAAGAAGCTCCCCGCATCGCTCTTTCGCGGTCAATTTTGATAAGCCCTTCAATGAGGATAAATACATCATAAAATCCCATGCGGTGAAGTCTGGATAATACCCGAAATTCTGTGGCAGATAGCCAAGCAGCTCCCGGTAACCTTCGCCCAAATCTTTGATGCTGACACCGTCGAGCGAAACCTCTCCCGATGTTGGCCTCAGAAGGCCGCACATCATCCGCATCAGCGTCGTTTTACCCGAACCGTTGGCACCAAGCAAGCCATAAACGCCTTCGGTAAAAGTAGCAGAAAAACGGTCAACAGCCAGCTTGCTCCCATATTTTTTCGTAAGTGACTGAATAGTTAATTCCATTGCAGGTATTCCTCCCTCTCTGTCTGTGAACGCATAAATCGGCAAAGCTCCGCGAGCAGCCACAGCGCCGTACTCAAAAATAAAATGCTCCATGCAATTTCGCCGATTGCGGCAAAGAAGCTCAGTTCTGTGATGACCTTCATCATAACGACCGAACAAAGGGAAACGGCCATCGCGATGAAAGAAGAATGCACCTTAAAAAGATCAAAAACGAGCAGATTCAATCCGTTAACAATGTTGAACGGCACCAACCCGTATAGGATGACCTGCGTAAATGTCATACCATATCGGGCTGAAACGATGCCGGTTACAATAGTAATTGCCACAAGGTTGGCACAACCTATCACAATAAACCTTGCCAATAAGACCTTCGACGCGCTGTTCTTACAAACGTTTTCAAGCTCAGACATATCGTAGATAACGCTTTTAATAAGCTCCGGCGCGGCAAATAAAGCCAGCAGCGGCGTTATGGTAAATAAAATCTGCCGTACTTCTAAATATGGGTTCATCAGATTCACAGACAGTATCACCATTAAGAGAATGGTAAGTAACTGTGTGACCCAAAGCAGCGGAGAAATGAATTTGAGTTGTTCTAAAACCAAGCTCATACGAGGCGTCTTACTGCGCCTCAGTCTGTAAAGTTCATTTTGCCCCATCAGCACCGTTTGTGAAATGTCGCTCTCCCTCGCTGGGGAAACCGTAAACTGTGACAGTATTTTGTTCAAATAGTCATTGTTTTTCAAAGTAATCCTCCTTCTGAAAGGATTTTTTTAGCTTGTCCATACCTTGCTTTAAACGTGACTTTGCAGTCGGCACACCGACACCCGTAATTTTTGCGATATCCTTTGCCTTTAGGCCGTGATAATAATAAAGAATAATCGCGTCTTTTTGAGTGTCGGAGAGTGCGTCAAGCTCGTGCCGGATCATTTCTGCCTGCTCAGAATCCAAGACCTTTTCCAATGGTGCCGGATGTCCGTCAGATTCCTGCAAGCAATCGATATCCTCACAGGACCGATGCGGCTTTTTCGCATAATCATTGCAGGTATTGACCGCGATTGTAAAAAGAAAACTTGTGAACTTGCCAGTAAAACGATAGGCGTAAATTGTTTTGACCAGTTTAAGAAAAACCTCCTGTGTCAGGTCGGCGGCAGCATCGTATCCGATTCGCCTGACGCAATAGCTGTAGATATTTTGGTAGTGTTTTTGCACCAGAATGTCAAAAGCCATCTTATCGCCATTCAGTATCCGGCGTATTAATACATGATCCTCGATTGCTTCCGCCTCCTCTCCAGAATAAGTTTACAACATCACGGCAAGTAGTTGCGTTAAATGTCAGATACATCGGTTATATTATACCGCTCTGTCCCGTGATTGCCGATTGCCCCTGTGGCAATTACACTTATTATCACCCTTTTCAGGAAGGCTGGCAAGGTGCAAACCCGCTTCAGATGTACCTAGTTTTGCCGCCAATGATTTTCGTTCGCGCATAAATTTAACTCCTTTGTGTAGAGAACAACGATATTTGGTCCCTCCCCCTTTCATTGTTGAAACGATCTCCATATATATAAACGATGTTAAACGCAAAAAGGATTTAATTTGATATGATATTTTTCTTTAGTTGTAAGAGTGCCAGTGCATCTAGCCGGAAATAAAAGGCGTGTTAACTGTGGAACAACGGGGACACTTTTATCAAGCGTCCCCGCTGCATCGGCCCACAGGTAGCCGTAAATAACCGTGCCGGTCAGATGCTTGCCGGTCATGCCCTTAGATTTGAAAACGGATTTAATTTTACGGCTGGTATCGCGCAAGAAAAACTCGTTCATGATGTTCCGGAAGGGGGTAAAATCGTCATCGTTTCGGGCACTGTCAACGCCGTCATTGACGGCAATCAGCCGGACGTTTTTCTGCCGCAGAATCTCCATGATCTGGCCAACTTTGAGATAATCACGCCCCAAGCGGCTCATGTCCTTTACGATGACAGCCTCTACATGCCCTGCTTCAACTTCCTCCATCATGGCAGTAAAGCCAGGGCGGTCGAACCGGGTGCCGCTTATGCCGTCGTCGGTGAAATGGGTCAGGCGCGGAAAGCCGTTCCGCCGGGCGTAGTCCTCCAGCATTTGCTTCTGGTGAGATATGCTGTTGCTTTCGCCTTGCAGCTCATCGTCACGGGATAGCCGTTCGTATAGTGGAGTGATTCTACGTTGCTCATGTTCTCGCCCTCCTGTGTGTAAAATGCTCTAAGTGTTCACTAACCATGAGAAAAATCATGATTAAGAAGTCACTTAGAGCATATAACACCCGAAACTAAAAAATATTCTTTTTATAGCATCGAAACTTTCGTAAAATCAGTTTCTTCAAGTTCCCTCATCATCTTCAACACTTCCCTGTCCCCCATTGGCATGACAGCATCGCTGATCACAGCAAAAGCCGAATAGCACAAGGCAACGGCGGGCACCGCGGCTAAAAAGCCGTACAAACCTATACTGATCTGCGGGAAAATCACAGAATTGACCATCATGTGGAATTTGTACATCGGCATCTCCGGAAACGTTCCGAAATACATTAGTGCAGGCATGGTGTTTCCGTATGTCCAGCCGGTCATAAACATCGTCACTCCAAGCCAGATCTGCCACATCCTCCTTTTCGAGATGAAACCCGACCTGCGGCGGATAGTATAGACCGTCCAGACAGAAAGTGCGGAAAAAGAAGCCGAACCGAGCGCAGTGCCGATGTTGTTTTTTGAGAGCAGAAAGTCGCTGAAAAAGTAATGCTGACTGGCAAAAATGGTGACAGCCGTGAGCAGAATAGTCCCGATTTTCCGTGACAGACCGTTTCCCAGTGCAAATTTACTCAGAAATACTGCAAGTGCGGCGGCGGCGCTTGCCGGAATGGCGGAAACGAACAGCCATTTCAGGATATTAAAAAATTCCGGCAGTTTATAAATTAGGTAGAGGCGGTGCCCGCTTACAATATAGGGAACAAAGTATATGACGGAAAGTATAATAAACGCTGTGAGACCTCCAAGCATTTTGGATCTTATGCTAACGAACTCTATCATCGTTTTCTCTGTAATAAACAGATCCTTGAGGATATGGCTTATCGGAACAAACATCACAGCGATGAATAAAAGCCGCATAAGAAGCAGTGCGACATTCATTTTTATATCGTCTTTGTTAAAGACATTCAGTACGTTCATATAGCAGAACAGGGTGCTGGTCAAGTCGTTCTTAAGCAGTATAGACATAGAAAGAAAATCGGGCAGCGGCAGAACAAACACTGTCATAAACGAGAGGCAAGCGGCCTTGAGCGGTAAAAAGCGGTCTACTTTTCTGTTCACCATACCGAGAACGTGTATCAAAACTACGGGTATGACGCTGTAGCGCATAGCAAGGATAAAAAGGCACGCGTCCCTTCCATGCTTCATCAGCAAATCAGTTTTGCCCCCGGCGGCGCTTATCCACCATGCGCCGTATACGTCAGAGGGCAGTAACAGCGTTAGTATAAAGAAAACTGTCAAAATACCCCTTAGTTTTGAATATTTCGGCATCAGTGTCATAATCTTCCCTAGCAACAGCACAATGACGCCGCCGAAAAACGCAAGTTCACAAAGCTCCGTCACGGTGCTTAATAAAAGGCCCCAAAACCATGACTCGCTTAGAAACCTGGTATTCGAAAGGAAATTTTCCCAAAAAGTCCGGTGAGAATCTGAAAAATTCTCGTCAGTGATACCTTTAACAAAATCGAAAATGGATAATGCAAAGCAAGCCGCAAAAGCGATGAGCAATCCAATATTCGCCATAACAGCTGGACTGATTCTCCGGCGTTTTCTAATATTAAATTGTTTCATATCGACCATCCTTAAATAACGAAAAAGTGTTATGCTTTTAAAAAGCTTGCGCTGATTTAAGGCTGGATTTTCAGTAATCTTTCACGATGCATTCGGGAAAACCCGTTATTCAACTCCGATCATTTATATATCTGTTTAGGGTGGGAAGCCCCGTGTTCCCGTTTTAAATTCCTTTCTTTTTAATGAGGATCGCCTGGGCGCTCAGCCCCACTTTCTGGTTTCACCCCTTTTCTAAAGGATTCACCGCTTCCATTCATACTTACTGCTATTATGATACGTTTCAATCCTCTGGTTTCCTGACTGAAACTCCTCAAAACGTATTTCACCTTTGAAGCTTGTCCACTTCGTGTGAACACTGTCACCGCTAAAACCTTACTGGAATTTTTAAATTACAAAGAATTTTACTTTATCTCTTGATTTATTTATAATTGAATTCTATCATAGAACTTGCAAAACTTAAACAGCTTTGTATATTTTTAACTATTATACTAAAATTGTATATATTTTTCAAGAGAAAAGAGTAAAAAAATGGAAAAATGTTTATACTGCGGCAAATCAATTGAAACACCACATACCGCCACAGCGGGCAAAAAGAATGAGCCCATCACCTGCTGCTGCGAAACCTGCGTAAAGAAGGCGCAGCGATTCTACAGATATGTCGATTTCACTTTACCGTTTTTCTGGCTCGGCGTCATCGCGTCGATATGCCTTATAGTGTATACCGCTTTTACCACGCCCAACCTGATGTACGTTTGGGGAGGGCTTTCTCTTCTGGGGCTTACCGCCCTGCTCTTCCCGTTTGCGACGCCTGAAACCTTCTCGATGCTGGGCATAAAGAAAGCAGCCATTATCACAAGGATTCTAGGCGCGGCTATCATGATAGCCGGAGCCATTTTGATGTTTAATGCTTAATAGTTTCGATAAACAAAAAAGCAGGTTATTTTTTAATAGCTTTTTATCCGTTTATACAAAAGCGTCGTTACGCAGACTGAAAATGTCGAAATGAAACTAGTATATATAAATCCGATCGATTTTTTAATTATATCGCTGACTATTGAACTGCCGATGCCAAAATGTATAAGCGGAATAAGTGCAACCACGCTGGATAAGGCGCCAAGCAGAACAGCAAACGCAAGCGAAATTCCCGGGTTATCAAGCACAACTATGCTGCTTTTCCAAAAGGGGCTCAGCTCAATATTGTCAAGAGCGATAGTTGCCGGAAAATACATGAAGATGAATAAATCAAAAAACATCACCAATATCGCGAGCCAGAATATAAGCATTCCGAATATTCCGTGGAACAATTCGCCCAGGATGATAGGCACTAAGACAGTTGCAAGAACAAATAATGAAAACATCAATAAATTTTTGACAGACCGCCAAAAGCGTTCAGACACCTTATGTAAAAGCTCTCTAGATCCTATCTGCGCCCCTTCGTCCAGCCGGTCTGCCGCAATAGCTGCAGCAACAGGGATTATAAAGGAAGCGACGTACTCCAAAGCATTAAATATAAATTTCAGCATGTTTTTTAAAAACGTCTCCGAAGCAAGGACATTGTCCGCAAAAATGCCTATAAGGTATGTAACGAGCGTAAAGAGAAATGACAAGAGAATAAGCGAAAGCATAATTTTGCTTCCACAGACCTTGAACGAATGAGACATCACCCGGGTGAAAACCGTTTCTTTTTTTTCAGCAACCATAATTACTCCTCCCTCTTAAAAGGATTATAAAAATATAATTCCTGTCTTAATAATATATTCAAAATCCCAACCCGCGGACACATTTTCAGTAATATCGTCTGCGGGTATATTTATTTTCTATTCATTTCGAGAGCCGTTCATGCCGCGTATGTGTCCCTGATGCTTGCCGGCGGTGATGATTATATTTAAAATGCTATCCCGGTTACAAACGGAACGGTCTGCTCATAAGATATACAGCAAGCCAAGGTGCATAGCGGCGGATAGTTTGGCTGTGAAAAGGGACATCTTGGCATAATCTCAGTATTTTCCATAACAACCTATTATTTAGAGAATTTATTGTCGATAAAGAGGCGGAAATTATCAACCGCGTCCTGATTTTTCAATTTTTTCTCAGTAAGTGATGTCCAAATTTGTCACACAACAAAAATGTGTTCAATATAATAAAGTAGAAAACAGAAAGGTGTGATTAATTTGGCAAAACCATGCGGATGCAAAGATACTACAGAAGCTGTAGCAGCTGCTGCGGTAGTTGCAGCGGCAACCCCGGCATTATGTCCGGCAACAGTCCATGAGACAGTATGCGTACAGGCAGACGTTACGATAGTTCCTAATGTCGTTGTCGGCGAAGTTTCATCGACCTGCGTAAACGGGCCTATCATCGGTCAATGCTCAGGCGAATTAGTTGATTCCTGCACATTCTCAGTAAGCCAGCAGATCTGCGTACAGGTTCCGTTGACATTCTCAGCTACAGCAACAGCAACGCCCAAAGGTCTTGTTTGCGGTGTTCCTGCTACCGGCAACTGCCCGGTCTAATATACGAATATCAGCAACTGAAATTATTTGATTTACGCTCCATACACTGCTTTTTGGAGCAGTGTATGGAGCTTTTTAAAACTAGAAATGACATTTAGAAGGGTGTGATCCTATTGTCAATACCAAGCTCAGGCGTCACGGACGCTGAGCAAGCTATATCAGCGCTTTCCGCCGTACAGTGTCCGGCGACAGCGCACGAAACAGTCTGCGTACAGGCAGATGTAACGATATCGCCGGATGTGGTTGTCGGAGAAGTTTCGTCCTCCTGCGTAAACGGTCCTGCCATCGGCGGATGCCTTGGATACTTGCAGGACAGCTGCACTTTTTCAGTAAGTCAGCATATCTGCGTTCAAATTCCTCTAACCTTTTCCGCGGAAGCGACCGCAATGCCCAAAGGCATCGTCTGCGGAACCCCGAAAACTGGCGTATGCCAGGGTCCCGGCTGCACCTACACTATCGGTTATTATCAGACCCACATGGATCTCACAGGCGCGCTGCTCACATTGGCGGGAGGCTCGATAACCCTCGGCATAGACAGCCAGGGCACAAGCTTCATCGTAAATTCCGGGAATATAGATCTGGTCTTTAACCGTACCGTAACGTCGCCTCCGGCTCCCGCTTCAAACCCATATAAAGCAGAGTACGCTTCTCTTTACGAACAGCTTCTCGCCGCCAACCTCAACGTATTAAATGGGGCGACCTGTGATTATATTTCAGGCGTCATTGAAAACGCCAATCAGTTCCTCGCGGACTCACCGTCAGGCGTAGGCATGGAAGGCGCACCGTTCTACACTACTGAGCTTACAGCCTATAACGAAGGCAATGGGCCCGGCTGCCCGTCGCACTGCTAAAACAGTCCTTCGAAATTGCCTCACCCTTTTCGTTTATAAAAAACAGGCGCTCTGTGTTTACGAGCGCCTGTCTTTCTTACCCCATGACTTTCTTTATCATCCTGTCATACATACGGTCGCTCAGCACACGCCTCGCAAAAACCGACATCTTCGCGCCATATCCTAAAAGATAGCGGGACTTTGGTCTTGCTGATGTAACCGCCTTTGCGATAGTCGCGGCGATAACTTCCGGCTTTGTGATGCTGTTTCCCATGTACATTTTCTTAAGCCCGTCAGCGGAGCTGTCAGCAGCTGCCGCATAAGCGCCGTTTGCGGAGGCCTTTTTAAGGTTATCCGCTGCGATTATGCCCCAGTCTGTCTTGATTGCGCCCGGCTCTATGATTATCACATCTATCCCAAAGGGGGCAAGCTCGATCCTCAGGCAGTCGGAAAATCCCTCTAAGGCGAATTTGGCGGCGTGATACCATCCACCGAAAGGCGTGTGAACCTTTCCAGCCATTGAAGAGATGTTGACGATTTTTCCAAACCTATTCTTCCGCATAGATGGCAGCACAAGCTGTGTCATTCGGGCAAGCCCGAACAGGTTCACGTCTATCTGCCGGCGAGCCTCCTCCATCGGGACGTCCTCAATGGCGCCGTAGGAACCGTATCCTGCGTTGTTGACAAGCACGTCTATCCTGCCTTCTTTTTGCAGGATTGTGTCGACGCAGGAAACCATCGAAGCCTCGTCCGTCACGTCGAGCGGCAGGGTTTGTATACCTTTTTCAGTAAGCGCCTGCAGTTTCTCCGTCCTGCGCGCGGCGCCGTATACGGTGAAGCCATTTTCTTTTAATTTCAGCGCTGTCTCAAATCCGATGCCGGATGACGCGCCCGTTATCAAAGCAACTCTCATTTTTATATCCTCCAGTCATTATCACACTGTCAAGCATATCTACAGCATCAAAATTTGTCCGGGTCAAAGTCGCCCCGCATGATCTGCATATAATAACAGCCCCATTTTTCCTCATGGAAAGGAAAGACCTCTTTAAAAAACTTATATTCTCTAAACCCGATTTTTTTATAACAGCTAAACGCCGCGCCATTATTGTCAAAGACCGCCAGCGTCGCCTTTGAAAATCCGAGGATATCAAACGCATTCTGTAATGCGAGCTTCAGCATCTCCTTGCCCAAGCCGTTACCCCTGACCTTCGGGTCAACTATTACATGCCCGAAATGCACGCTGTTCTCACTGTAATCAATTTTATCGAACAGGATGTGTCCCATAGGCACCCCGTTTTCATCAACTGCCGTAAACAGCAGGCTTTTTTCATCTTTATCGTGAAAATCCTTGTAATTATGCAGCTCTTCCAAAGTTAGCGGATACTGAAAATGGTTGGCACACCATTTGACAAAGGAAGACTCATCTTCCATCCATTTTATTATATATTCCGCGTCTGCGTCTTTATAAGGTCTAAGTCTCTGCATATCAATACTCCGTTCTAATTTATCAGTGATTTATTATCCCAAGTATTATCATTATCTGTGACGGCGCCCCGATCAGAAAATGTATTATGACAGAAGTCCATGTATTTTTCGTCTTTGCCGCCAAATGTGGCATCAAAACCATCATCGGGAACATCATGACAAGCGGCTTCCACCCGAAAACAAAATGATAAGTGCAATGAAAGAGGGCATTCATTATAACCGCATAACTGCCATAGCCTGCGGCAAGCTGTCTTGGCAGGATACAGCCGCGCCAGAGTGTCTCCTCGCCCACATAATTGAAAAAGAAAAAGACAGGCAGAAACAGCGCAAACCACAACTGGCTTTCCTTAAGGGGCGATACCTCGATCGGCGAAATGCTGTAAAGCGAATCAACTGTAAGCGCTCGGTCAGTAAGCATCATGATAATGATGATGACGCCGCACAGGATAATGGAAATCATAAATCCGCCAACCGTCGTCAGGATGTCTTTTTTCGTAAGTTTCCTAAAATTCAACCGCTCTGTTATACTGCGAAGATCCATCTTGCAGCCTTCTTTTTTAAGAAGGAACCATGTCACAGCAAACATCGGCAGAAACAGCACAAACGAGCCTGTGAACATCCATACTATGTACTCTGTTGCCCCGGTAGAAGCCGCTATCGAAGGCACCAGCAGTTTTATAACGATATAGAACCACACGCCAAACAGGGCAAAAATTAAAAAAGATTTGATAAAAGAGATCGGTTTTATTTTTTCGCGCATTGTAAGTCACTCCATATGATGATGTAAAGCTTATTTACTTAACATACTTACAGCACATAACTGCCTATAAGCCTGCTCAGCGTCTTGATATCGAAACTGCCTTTGAATTCAAACCTCACCTTTCCAAGTCCGGTGAAAAACAGGTCAAGCTCGCAATCGAGGTCGAACGTGCCGGCAGTTTCCACTGAAAATGCCTGTACCTTGCTGTACGGCAAGGTAGTGAAGTCTTTTTTTGTCCCAGTCAAACCCTGTACGTTTACAGAAATGATCCGTTTGTCAGTGAAGATGACCATATCACGGATCGCCTTAAACGAGGCAATTATCTTCTCTCCGTCGACCAGTATCGGCGAGCATAAGTCTGACCCTGTTTTATTGTCGACAACTGTAAGTTTAAATAATGCCGAGTTCTGAAAATCTATCATTTTCTAACTCCTTTAAATAATTTATTGATTCTTGTCTGCGCTTACAAGCTTTGAAGTCTTTCCTCTATCTGCTACACAAACCTATCCTTCAGGTCCTGAAGCCTCGACCTGTACTCGTCCGGAGAAAGTATGCCCTTTTCAAGCAGTTCGTCCAGCTGCTTTTTCTTTTTCACAAACCCGGCCTTTTGGCTTTCCCCACCCAGATCGCCGGTGTCCAGCTCAGTTTCATCCTTCACCTCAAAAGCCTTAAAGTCAGGCTGAGGAAAAATGCTGTCAGTATCGTATCTCTTCTTTCTGCGCATCATAAGGTACCGTACAGCGACGATTGCGACAAGCACGGCGGCGATTATCACCGTCAGTGTATTTTTCAGCTTCGAGGCGCTTTTAAAAACCGTCTGCGTGTAATTTATATTGTCGACAATACCGTCAAACTCCGCTTTCATTTCATCGGTGATACTGTCCTTATAGCTGTGGAAAGAGAGGGTTATATACTGACCATTCACGATCGTGATATACTGCCTTAAATACTCTGCCGCGTCCCCGTTTTTGACCGTGCAGTCCAAAACAAGGTAATCCATCTGCTTATTTGAATGTTCTGCTGCGCTCAAAGTGCTGCCGCCCGTCAAAGCGTTCAGATATTTATTTTTCGTTTCCTCAAGGTTGTTTAAAAGCTTTCTTGTGCTGTTCGCCGTATTGTTTTCACGCATCGTGAAATCAAGCTCAATGCGCCTGTCATTATCCAGACATATAAGATATATTTTGTTTTTGACCATGTCGTCCTTCAAAGACTGACCGCTTTTATATAAAGCCGCCGCATCCGGGTCGTTCAATGCGGAATCCCGTGTGAATGCCTTCCACCCGTCCGGAACGCTTACGTTCATGTAAAGCTCATGCAGACTGACCGTTTTGCCCTCAGCGTACACGCATGACAGAGTGCTGAAGATCAATATAATGGCAATTAACGCGGAAAGAAGTTTTTTCAAATTGAGCCCCTCCCAAAATAAAACTGCTATTATTATCGAATCAAAGCTGCCCGCCCTTTAACCAATCCTTGCAGTCATTTCTGCACTTTATCCCTTAATTCTTCAACTCTTTCGCGATATTCCTTACGGGTGATCACCCCTTCGGCAAGCAGTCCGTCAAGGTCTTTCATTCCGCTGTCCCACATCTTCGTGTCAACGGGGCGGATTTGGGCTTCCTCTTTTTTCTCGCGGTGTTTTCTAAGAAATTTGATAATCAGTTCGACTAAAACTGTACATATAACTACTGTCAACAGCTCGGTATAGTTAATCGGCTTTTTATATTCGTTTATTTCCGCCTTTGAAAAGCTGACACTGTCAACGATGCCATCGCACTGGGCTATCATCTCATTCTCCATATTACCGGGATTACTATGGAAAGTGAAGGTTATCTTTTGTCCGTTTATTCCAGTCATATACTGCCTTACGAATGTGGTTTTTCCCGACTCGGGAAGAGTAATATCTGTTACGGAGTATGTAATGTCACCCGACACATGTTCATTATAGTCGAGAAGCTGCCCCCCAGCTTTCTTGGTTTCTTTTTTTAATCTCTTCACAAAGTCATCCTGGTCAAGCAAGAATTCAACTGTGGAAAAATGCTTATCCTTCTTCATGCTGACATCAAGCTCTGTCTTCTTGTCTTTTGAAAGGCAGACAGCATAAAAATCCTGTTTCATTTTTTTCTTCAGTTCGGCTGGGTCCACCTTCAAATCCGAGTATGCCGGGTCGTTCAGATCAAAGCCTTTTTTGAAGACATACCAGTCGTCTGGAACAGGAATGCTCATATAAAGCTCAGGTATTTCTACCGTTTTATCCTGCGCAGAAACACTCGCCGCCATAAGGATAATTAAAAAAGAAGCCAAAATAACCGAGCATACTTTTTTCACGGTCGTCACCCCAAAATCGACAAAACTTCACGATATAAATATACCAGCATGTTTCAGTGCTGTCAACAAGTGGTTAACACTAAAAGCAGGAGAATTTACCTATTCCGAAGCGGTTGCCCATGCATAACAAAACGGCAGCCGGATACCGTATCTGACCGCCGTTTATAATATATTCAGATTTATTTCAAAAACTTCCTGCTTGCACAATGAAAGAGGTGAAAATGTGCCGGGTTTTGATCGAACCATAAAAGCACAGCCGCAATGCCGGCCGCAGCAGAGAAAATCAGCAAAACCTTGAGAATGAATATGTAAATTTTTTTCATTTTATCACCCCAAAACCTTTCTTTATTAATAGTATATCTGTATATTCAATATTGTCAATAAGCGATTAATTCTACAAAAATTGAATAGTTATTTCTTTTGACCCCATCATATCTCACTTTGCGCTTATAACAAAAACGGCAGCCTATAACCGCCGTTTCTTTAATTAATAGAATCATCCGCCGCCCTCCGGCAAAGCCTCTTCCTCCTTTTTCACATTTCCCTGCGCATGTTCCCTGTGCCCTGGAAACTGTCCGACCTCGCCTTTTTCACTCGAGTATATCTTGTCTTTGTATTCGTCGTTTTCCCCTCTCTCGGGGAAATTTCGCCTGTCTGCTTCCTGTTGATACTCTTTTTTCTCATCTGTTCCCTTTGTGATCTTCTCAACAGTCTGCCCCTTTGCATCGTCTTTTTTCAAAGAATCCGTCTTTTCGGTTTTAACGCATCCGGACAGCCCCAACAGGACAGCCATTGTTAAAATACCACATATCGCCCTTTTATGCATATTATCACCCCGGAAATAATTCTCCCCTGTAAATATATTCAAAAAAATCAGGCATATCGCCTGATTTTACTCTCTATTACGTGGAAGGCTGTTATTATATGTTTCCAGATCTTCGCTTAGCGGCATTGCCATTCTGAAATTTTCAATGATCTTATCATTATCACTTATAACAACTACAAGGCTACTGTCCATCGGAACGATTTCGATGCTTGCAAGCGGATGCTGTGTCGAAACCGGATTTGCCCAATACCCGTCATATTCAGGATCGGGCAGGTCGTTATCCAGTATTTCGCTTAGAGGAATATCTTTTTTAAATCCGGACAACGCACCCCAGATCCACTGAAAATCTTCTTTTTCAATCATGCTGCTCAAGCTTTCCCCGCTCATCCAGCAATAGGCATTTTCAAAAAGTTTTTGCATTTCAAGAGAATCCGGATAACATTCGGCATAAGAAATCAGCCAATTATAGTTTTCCTGAGCATTATTGATTGCTGAAAACACTCTGGACAGACGGGTGTAAAATATCTCTCCCTTTTGAAGGATAGCGCCTTTCATAAAATCACCCCTTTTAAGTAATGACATGCAATAATTATATTACAATATGCCATTAATTGGAATTGTTTTGAATTATTTTTATAAAAAAATCAGGAAAGGCGCTCTTACGAACGGCTCTCCTGATTTACGCCTGATTTTATACTTTTGCCTCTTCACAAAGGTTTAAAAACTGTTTGATGTTCGCCTCTTCCTTCTTTTCGTCGGGATCGAGCCTGCCAAGGCGGTCGCAAAGCCCCATCAGGGCAATGTCGTTTACATTGACTTCTCTTTTCATCTCCGGGACATCTGCAAATGGCAGTCCCTTTACAACAAATAATAGCTGCATATGCCAGCGGATAATAGCGCAGACTTTATTTATAAAGTCGTCATCATTATTATAATACTGTCGCAGAAACTCTCTCGCAAGCCTTGCGCCTACGACCTCATGCTCATATGCGGTATATCTGCCGTTACGTATCCTCGTCGTGTCCGGCTTTCCAATATCGTGAAGCAGCGCTGCCCACATGAATACCCTGCTTTCACTGCTTTTGTCTTTTCTTTTTGCCGCCTCGTCGATGACAAGCATGGTATGATTCCAGACGCTGCCCTCCGGGTGATGGAGCGGTGACTGTTCGGTTCCTTTAAGCCGTTCCAGCATCGAAAACGGAAAATCTGTGAAATTTTCAAAGCTTTTAAAAAATAACGACGGGTTTGCGTCTTCATACAAATGCTTTTCCGTCAGTGGAAATAAGTCCATTATTTATCATCAGAGGTGACCTTACTCGTCACCATTGTCCTTGAGCTTTCAGCTTGGGGGTCGTGATTGATGTGTTTAGAATGGAATGTTCCGTCTTCTTTTTTATGATTTTTTGTTGATTTTTTCTTATTACTTTCGCCCACTTTGATTCTCCTTTTATGATTAATTATTTTTATTATCTGAAAACGTAGGCATTTTATTAGTAAATGAATAAATTAACAATGTACTGTAAAGTATTTTAATTTTACATTATGCTTCGCCAAAACCGGTGTAAACAGACAGCTCTTTGTCCATCGCAAGGCGTGTTATACGCCAGAAATCGCCTTCTTTCGATACTGTCAGCATTGCATTATAATCTCCGGCGCTTCCTGCCGATGTTTTTGTGCTGATCAAAAGCCGGATAAGGTAATCGCCGCCTTCGTTTTTGATGTCGACGATCTTAAAGCTGTCCACCCACGGGCTGGACACGCCGGTTACCCAGTTTGGATTGTTTTTTTCAAGCTGTTTTGCATATTCGTCACGAAGCTTTTTTGCCATCACGGAATACTGCATCGCAGCGCTTCTATGCATCAGTCCGGTCGCCCAGACGGTCGCGGCATCCTCAGGCTTGCAGACGCCGACATAGTCCATCGCATCCATCAAAAGCCTCGAGCGAACCTCGTATTTGTCCACTTCGGCAACGGCTTTGACGACGCTTATGTATTTGAAATCGAAAAGATAGCCCGCCGCGTTGAGCAGCAGCGTGAGCACGATAAATGCGCTTATGAATATCAGAATAAGCCTGTTTGTGCTTTTATTATATGTCATATATTTTCCCCCAAAAAATTGATATTAAAATATATGACAAGCTTTGGCGCAACATTCCGTTTTGCAAGTTCTTTGCCCACATGTCTATTTTAAGTGTTTTGCACAAAACCATATTTGAAGACACCAATCTGGTCGGCAACCAGCTCTTACGCTGTAAGATCCTCATGTTTTTGTCTGTTTCTATTAGATATTGGAAATTTTTAACACTCATTTTGTTTTTTTGTTGACCGTCAGGAAAAAAGCGGATAGAATGGATATATCATAAAAATAATGGGGATACTTCGCTGTATCCTTAAAATTTTATACTGGATTTTTCCGGGCAAAAATTTCTTGACTTACGCTTGAGTGTAATGGCAAAAAGCATATTATGTCAAAAGTGCAAGAAGAAAAAAGCTTATTAACAATATCAGTGACAACTGCCTCCCCCATCCCGCATATGCATATACAAAAGGGAGCGAACGCACTGTTGCCGCCCGGAAAAGTTAATTTAAAATAGTAAGCTGAAAGTGAATCACTGTATTTTCATTAAAGAGGTGCTTTTTCGTGAATGTCTCAAAGATATCCATAGCCGAAATCGTCATCGCCGCCGCGATATTCGTTTCATCCATCATCTCGTTTTTCACTCTGAGCCACCTCTTTCTGATACTCGATATAGTACTATTTCTGCTGTTCTTCTCACTAAACGCCTACTTCGAATATAACAGAGGCGACAAAGAACATGCGATCTTCTATTTTGCAATATGCATTTTCATGTTCTTTATTATAATAATTGCGCTTTACACGACGATCCGCATGGCGGGCATAAGCATACCCGTGCTTATCCATAAAAATATGTATCTTGCCGGCATCATTCACCTGCTCGCAGTGCTATTCTGCCTGGTCGGCGGCATCTCAAAACTGAGTTCTGACAAAACAGACGGGATAATAATCCTCGCTTTCACTTTTCTCGCGTTCGCCATCAGCTTCAAGGATTTCATGATACCGCTTATAAACAGGATATTCTCGTAAGAACAACGACAATTAAAAAAGAGCGTCATTGGGCGCTTTTTTTTATTAAAAACTTTTAATATATTTTAGTGGAATAACTTTCTCAAAAAGCAGAAGATTTTAACCTTACGGCGGTTTACGACAAATTTCGCACTTGAAATAGTTTAATATGACAAGTGTAAATACCAAGATGCCTTATCGACGAATACTTTTCCGATGTAAAAAAAATACGATATGATGACCCCCGTAGACATTAAGCTGTATGCGCAAAAAGTTATTCGAACAGGTAAGTCCCTTGTCTGAATAATTTTCTCACGAAATAAATACAATGATTTTTGAAACATCTTGCTTTTAGTTTATTCGGTTCGCCGCTCGCCTAAAGAAGCGGCATCGGCGGTTTAAAGCCGCCGCGATCAGAGGAGCAAGTATGATTAGAAAGATGTTTGATCCAACCGGCGACGACATTACTGATTTAAGTGAACAGCTCTTAGGAATCGACACTGCAGAAGGCATTCTTTCGGATCGTGCGGATGAACAGGACGGGGAATACGTCGGCGATCTCGAGGATTTTAAAGACACTGACGATGACAGTGAGGACTTCAGCAAATACTTTGACGACGAAAAATATAACGATGATTACGACATAAATAATTACCGGTAAAATGCTTGAAATTAACATTAAAGGGAAACTTTGTTGAATATCTGCAAAAGTTTCCCTCTTTTTATATGAACTTTCAGTCTTTTTAACTGAAAGAATTTACTTGTTTGTGCGGCGTATGTTATAATTTTGACAATTGGTTTTGGTTATTTTATAACTATTTACCAAATATATACATCCTGGAGGCTCGACATGAACAAATTGACCGGCATAGTATCATCCTCCGCGGTAACAGCCGCAACCGCACTGTTTGCGCTTGGCATATTGCTAAGCGACCAAAATTTATCATATTTTGTCTGCATACTGCTTTCGTGGGGGTTTATCCTGCTTGTATGCAGTTTCGCGTCAGAGGTTTGCTTTGAAAACAAGGCGCTCGCATACGGCGGCATCGCGTTCTCATGTATCTACGGCGTTTTTGTAACTCTTGTCTATTTCATTCAGCTCACGACAGTCGCAAATGGAACCGCGTCGCCTGAAATTCTAAAATTTTTGTCTTACACGACACTTGGAAGCCCTATGTTCAATCTTGACCTTTTAGGGTATGGGATGATGGCAGTCTCAACGTTTCTGATCGCTTTTTCACTGCATATCAAATGCGCCGCGGACCAGTGGCTCAAAGCACTGCTCATGATACACGGCATTTTTGTTTTCCCCTGCGTTCTCAGCCCCATGCTGAATATTTTCAGCATGAATATGAAAAACGGAGACAGGATCGGAAGGATAGCCCTTTTGCTCTGGTGCCTGTACTTCATTCCGATCGGGATACTCTCCACTTTTCATTTCGTCAGGAAACAGCACAACTGATCATATAAAGCGATAGGAAAACCCGCAGAGGACGCCGAGAAGCATTACCGGGATAGTGATCCAGAAAGCGAACACTGAAAACAGTATCAGCAGGATGGTCGGGAACTCCGCTCTCTTTCTATCCCCCTTGAAGACGACGAAATTGCTTTTTAGACAAAGCTTGATAATCTTTTTGCAGTAAAATGCAAAGCTTTTAACAAGATCCGCGAAGGTCGTGCCGGAAGCCTGACCACAGTTATTCGCTCCGTTTGCACTGTTTGCGCCGCTTGCGCCGTTTGCACTGTTTGCACTGTTTGCACTGTTTGCGCCGCCCGCAGTGCTGTAATAACCCGTGTTCTCTGTTTTTGCAACGGCAACCGGTTTTCTAACCTTTCCGTTTCTCTCAAGATAGATCAGCGCCTCGAGAAGGTCGCCGCCTGTCGCCTCTAATGCCGCCTTAGCCTCATCATAGGTCACGTTCACCTTTTCACGCAGTTTTTCCGCCTGTTCTAAATTAGTCATTTTTATCTCCTCCGTATTATTTTTCTTCTGTGACTATATTCTAGCAAAACAGACTTTAACGGCTATTTATAAAACATTAAAATTTGATTAAATTAACGTTATGTAAAGGTAAAAATATGTCTGAAAGTGTAATTATTATTAACGGCAGTTTACGAATTAACGGAAATACCGACAGACTTATAAAACATATCCTGAAAGGCGCCGAAAACAGTGCCAGCACTCAGGAAGTCATCAACCTTCGGGAATTGAAAATCGGTAATTGCGCCGGATGTTACAACTGCCGAAAAAATCACGTATGCCCTATCCATGACGACATGGATAAGATCCGCCGGAAGATCGAAAAGGCCGATCTTCTGCTGTTTGCCTCCCCGCTCTACTGGTGCAGCGTTACTGGCCTCATGAAGACGTTTATCGACAGGCTGTTTTTCTATTATCATGAGGACAACAAAGCGCTGATAAGAGGCAAAAAAGTGATAACGCTCACCGTTTTTAATCAAAAAGACGCAAAAAAAGAGACAGATCTGCTGAATGAGTTCTATAAAAGGCTGTTCCACGCGATCGGGCTGAGATATGTAAATTCATATGACTTCAGCGGTTTAATGGACAAAGACGGGTTTATAAACAATGACGATTATCTTGCAACTTCTTTAAAGATCGGAACAGAGTTTGATAAGCTGTGACCTGGTTGTCCGAACAATACCAAGTAAGGAGCCATTATGTCAGACATCAGAAAAGCAGATATAAGCATGGCGGGCGATCTCGGCTATCTTCAGGCAAAAGCATGGCAGGCCGCCTATACAGGGATAGTTCCCGATGAGGTTCTTAAAGAATACACTCCCGAAAACAGGGCGGCGGTCTTTAAGAAAAATATGCCCGAAAAGCCGGAGGAATATTATGTTCTTTACATCGATGACAAGCCTGCCGGATTTCTCATTTTAGGGACGTCTCGTGACAAAGATGTAAAGCCCGGCACAGGTGAAATCGACGCTTTGTATCTTCTCTCCGAATACTGGGACAAAGGCTTTGGCACAAGGCTCATGCAGTTTGCGATAAGCAGACTGCGTGAATTGAACTATAACGATATAACCCTCTGGGTGTTTGAGAAAAACACACGTGCGATAAGGTTTTACGAGCGGCAGGGATTTTCTTTCGATAGTGCAACGATGGTGCTTACCCTTGGAAAGCCGTTAACAGGTATAAGGTATAAACTTTGCGGGGACGTCTAAATAAGGCGTCCTTTTGATTTAGCTTCAAAAATTGATTTACCGCAAAACATGGTATATAATATTTAAATTGTAAAGATTTTTGTTTTGGAGAAATATAATGCGGATAGGTTTTTTTGATTCTGGCATTGGCGGCATAACAGTATTGCATGACACACTTAAAATACTGCCAAAAGAAAATTATATATATTACGCCGATACATTAAATGTCCCGTATGGCACAAAGCCGAAGGATGAAGTCAAAAAGTATATTTTCAGCGCCGTGGAGTTTATCGCTAGGCAGGAAGTCAAGGCGATAGTCATTGCCTGCAACACCGCCACAAGCGTGGCGATAAAAGATTTACGGGCAAAATACAGCATCCCGATAATCGGTATGGAGCCTGCTGTAAAACCGGCTATTGAGAAAAACAGCGACGTAAATAAACGGGTGCTGGTTACTGCCACAGCTTTGACGCTGAAGGAGGAAAAGCTCAAAAACCTTATTGCAAGACTTGACAGCGACCATGTCGTCGACCTGTTGCCCCTTCCGGGACTGGTGGAATTTGCCGAGAGGCTTGAGTTTAACGAGGAAACAGTGTTTCCCTATCTTAAAGAACAGCTCTCAAAATTCGATTTGAAAAGCTTTGAAACGGTCGTTTTAGGATGCACCCATTTTTCCTACTTTAAGGATATGTTTCGAAAAATATTTCCGTCCAGCGTCGGGATAATCGACGGGAACACCGGAACCGCAAAAAATCTGAAACGTACCTTAAAAAAAGTCGGACAACTTAATGAAGGCTCGGGCAATGTCACTTTCTATAATTCAGAAGCTGAGGCTGACGATGCCCAGCTTGAAAAATTCAGTATGCTGTTAAAAAGGCTCGATTCTATCGGATAATGAAGCATAAACCTGCACGGTGCCAGATAATAAAAATCGGAGATGTCTCAGTCTGAGGCATCCCCGATAACTTATAAATTATCAACTATATTGACAACGTCGATCTGTAATTCTTCGATAAACTTAATCAGCAAATCAAATGTTTCCTCAGTTAATCTGCCTATAACCGTAAAATCTGTTTTTTCTTTATTAAAATAATAAAACTGTTCTGCTTTTATAAATCCCGATTTTCTATTGCCATCCGTCATATCTTCTTGATTATATGTAATAGGAAAATTGCCGGGATAACTTAGTTTTTTTCTCTTTTGCTCTTCATTTTTGAAAGACGACATAACGTTACAGACAATGTCGTAGTCTAACCCTTGAATACTTTCAGAAACATCACTTAAAACTACAAACGAATGTCTCGACAGATCCACTCCGTTATGTTTAAAATTGTTTACTACGATAATGTCTCCCGTTTTACACATCTTGATGCCCTCAGATTGTCTGTTACTTTACTATTATTTTGTTTTTACCCAAGCGGACATCATGGCTTAAATCAAGCGGTTTAACGTCACTAAGTGCCTTTTTTGACGATGCAACTATAGAATTTTTCTTATTAACTTTACTCATATCGAGCGGTTTATAACTTTTATTTTCCATAGCCGCACCTCCATTAATATAATTCATTTTCTAATATTATTATATATTATTATTTTGAGAATTCAACAAAATTTCAAAATTTTGCAAAAAGGGGATGTCTTTCGGCGAGACATCCCCATACTATTTTTATTTCGCCAAACTTTTCTGCGTTGCGGGAAGAACTATGCTTATCTTCGTGCCGATCTCCTCTCGGCTGAGCACCTCCATGTGCCCGCCATGCCGCTCGGCAATCCACTGGGCGATCGAAAGCCCAAGGCCTGTGCCGCCTGTGGCGCGGGCGCGTGACTCGTCGGCACGGTAGAACCTGTCGAATATATGAGGCACCGCGTCGGGCGGAATGCCTATGCCGTCGTCGGTGACGGACAGCACTGCCTGCCCCTCTTTTTCAGAGACGGCGACGGAGATGTGTCCGCTCGCCGGCGTATATTTCATTGCGTTGTCGATCAAAATCCTCATCGCCTGTTTGATAAGCCCCTCGTCCGCCATGACCGAAACGGGGCTGACCTTACAGTCAAAATCGTGACCGCCGTCTATCATCTTCGTTTCACGGGTGATATCTGTGAGAAGAGCGGCAAGGTCTATTTGAACGATACTGAGCGTCATTGTGTTGTTATCACCGCGGGCGAGGAACAACAGCTGTTCGACAAGGTTTTTCATATTCGACGACTCATCCTTAATCGCGTCTATCGACTCTTGAAGCGCCTTTTCGTCGTTTTTGCCCCAGCGATCGAGCAGGTTCGCATACCCCTGAATCACGGAAATAGGCGTGCGCAGCTCATGCGACGCATCGGACACGAACCGAACCTGAGCGCGGTATGACTCGTTTATCCTGTCCAACATACCATTTATCGCCATCGCAAGGCCACGGAACTCCTCCTGCACGCCGTCTACCGGTATGCGGGTGTCGAGCTTTTCGGCGTCGATGCCGTCGAGGCGGCCGGCAAGCTTTTGCATCTCTTCGGGGGTATAGCTGCGGTTTGCTGTGTTGAGGCTTTGCGCCGCATGGGTCAGTTGTGTGATGGGGCGCAGTGTCGAGCGCAGCATCTTGGCGCCCCATAAAATGCTTGAGAAAAGCATCAGTATCTGCCAAATGAGCAGTATCAGCAGGACGTATTTTATCGTCGTTGCAAACCGCCCGAGATCGACCGAAACCCGGTACGGAACGCTGTAATAATTCAAATCGACATTATATCGAAGCGAGTTTAGGTTTCTGAAAAAGCCCCTGCCTGTCTGTGTTTCTTGAAATCCCCTCACACCTTCAGCGGTGTTTTTCGGGAATACCCAGCGAAGCAGCTTTGGAATCTTTAACCCGTCATGTGCAACCGCAAGCTGGGACACTGTTGTCCCAGTCGTCTCAAACCAGACTGTGGAACTTACGTCCGGCAGTCCCGACCCTTTGACGACCTCGGCTGTACTGCTGACAGTCCGCTCGGAATAGACCATGAAGGATAAAAACCCGCCTGCACAAAGGATTAAGTCCATCGTCAAAAAGAGTGAGAACAGGCGGAAAAAGAGCCTTGTGTTCAGCTTATATACTATGGAAGAGCGCACCTTGACATTCTTATTGTCCGCCATCTTTAATCACATACCCCACTCCGCGGACGGTGGTTATCAGCTTGCAGCCGAACGTGTCGTCAATCTTCGAGCGAAGAAATCGTATGTACACGTCGACGGCATTGGTCTCACCGTCAAAGTCAAAGCCCCACACGTTATCCATCAGTTCCTCGCGTGTGACAACAATGTTCTTGTTTTTAAGAAGGTAATACAACAGGTCAAATTCACGCTTTGTAAGGTCGACCTCTTTGCCGTCCATCGTAACGGTGCGGCGGTCGTCGTCAAGCGCAAGGCCGCCCGCGGTGAGGATGTTCTCCCCCTGCGTGACGGTCTTTTTTCTGAGGGCGGTGCGGATTCTTGCAAGCAGCTCTTCAATCGCGAAAGGCTTGGTGACATAGTCGTCCGCCCCGTGGTCAAGCCCGGCGACCTTATCCATGACGGAGTCGCGGGCTGTCAGCATAATAACAGGAACGTTAGAGCTGCGGCGAAGCCTGCGCAAAACCTCGATGCCGTTAAGCCCCGGAAGCATGATGTCAAGCAGAATAAGATCGAACTCTCCGCTTTCCGCAAGCGTCAGCCCTTCCCTGCCGTCCGCCGTTTTTGTAACGCTGTACCCCTCGTAAGACAGCTCCATCTCAACGAAGCGGGCAAGCTTTTCCTCGTCTTCAACTATAAGAATCTTCGCACCCATAATATCACCGTTTATTATTTATTTTCAGTTATAGATTTTTTGATTTTGTCTGCGGTGTTTGCCACAGCGTCCATTGCGCCGTTGACCGACTCCTTTTCAAGGTCAGGTCCTACGAAACGATAGCGCAGACCAAAGAAGAGTCCCACGATCAAAAGCGGAATAGTGAGCCAGAACATGAACAGAAGCATTATCACCGGAACGATCACCGGCACCGAGGCTTTTCTCTCGCCGTTTTTCGTAACAACGAATGAATTTGTCATGCCCTTGTGCAGTATCTTCAGGCAGAAGCGACCAAAACGCCCCATAAGATCGCCAAAGCTCTCGCCGCCGCAGTCTTTTTCATCGCCACTGGCTTTGACCTCGATGATCGGCGCCTTCTGTTCACTGCTGTAATATCCGCCGCCGTCAGGCTCGCTTACTTTGCCCTTCTTCTCAAGATATATGAGTGCGTCGAGCATATCGCCGTTTGCTGAGTCAAGTGCCTCTTTCGCCTCATCATATGTTACGTTTGCTTTTTCACGAAGTTTTTCAACTTGTTCTAATGTTGCCATTGCTAATTCCTCCTTGTTTTTCTTTCATGCCCTTATTCTATCAGCAAAGGCTTTAACAGCTATTTATAGAAGATTAAAATCAGATTAAAATTATTGTATATTATTATAATCTTCATTTCAATGCCTTTATCGCTGTAAAAAGCAAAATAAAAAAGACCTTCCAAGCGGATGGCCTTTAATAGCAAGTAATTGCCTGAGCATGGTGACAACACATATCACTTACCTAGAAAACGGCATGTATTCAGGACTTACTGTTAACTTTACCTAAATTATATACCCGACAAAACTAACAGTCAATAGCTGCTTAAAAATTTTTTCAGCACCAATCGCCTTAACGTGATGCTATCAAATAGCACTTACCTCGAACATGGCACAGTTTAAGGACTTACTGTTGATGCTGTACTATTATGTTATTCGCCCGCCTTCCCCGTTATTCAAATCATGACAGATTCAGCGCCGAAAATACAAAATGCAGCAGTGACGAAACCACAACGGTGACGGAAAATATCAGCCCCATTATTTTCAAGGCTGTTTTTGCCCCAAGCTCACGAATCAGCGTGAAAAGCGAAGCGATGCAGGGCATTGACAGCACAAGGAATATGCAGGCGATGATGAACTGATATGCGTTAAGGTTAAGCGGCACAAGAAGCGCAACCGAGGCGTCTTTCCTTAAAAAGTTCATGAACATGACCGGCGCGATCTCAGGCGGAAGCCCCATCAGCACTTGTACAGGATACCTTATCAGATCGGTAAGGAAGCTCAGGACGTGGATGGCATTCAGGATATTCATTAAAAGCACGCCGATAGCGATCATCGGCAGGACCTCTTTAAAATATTCCGCTATCCTGATCCAAAGCTTTTTTGCAAGCAGGCTAGCCGACGGGATTCTCACGGCGGGAAACTCGGTGAAAAACTCCGGCGAGTCGCCCTTTTTATACAGCTTGTTCATTGCAAAGTTCATCAAAAGCGCAAGGGCTATCAGTATGCCGTAGATAGCGGCGACAGTCAAAACGCCATAGCGCATACCAAGCGAAACGATCATTGCGCTTTGCGACAGGCAGGGCACGCTCATAAAAATAAGCGTTATGGTGAGAAGCTTCTCACGGCGGTTGGTAAGCCCCCTTGTCGCCATGAATGCCGGCACTTTACAGCCAAGCCCCAGCATAACTGGGATAGAGGAATAACCGTGCAGCCCGAGCTTGTGGAAAAACCGATCCAGCACAACGGCAAGGCGCGGAAGGTATCCGAAATCCTCTAAAAATCCGAAAATGAAATAGAAGGAAAAGAAATAAGGGAAAACCTGCACAAGAGCGATATAGACGCCGCTTGTAAGTATCCCGAAGGACTGAAGCGGGTCTGCCGACGTGCCGACAAGAAGCTCTCGTATCACGCCGTATGGTATCTTTCCGACGATGCCCTGGATGAAGGGGTCGTATATTTTTGTGTAAAACGGGTCAAACAGATAATTTATTATGCTTTCGCCCATGAACCTCACGATCACAAGCGTCGTGAACAGGATGACGACGGCGGTCGTTATGCCGCCGACCGGATGCAGGGTAAAATCGCTTATGCGTTCAAGCAGCGTATGGTGCCGGTGATGAAGCTGCTGAACCGAGCTAACGATGTCTCCGATATAATTCCAAAGTTTGTCCGGCTCAACCTCGACGCCGCTGACTTTCGCCCTTTCTATTGCGGCGATAAGCTCGGATATGCCCTCACTGCGCAGGGCGCTGACGGTGACGACCGGAACGTCAAGAAGCTTTGAAAGCTTTGCCGCGTCTATCGTGATGCCCTTATGTATCGTATCCTCCCAGAAGTTGAGGCAAACGATCATCGGTTTGCGCTTTTTGATGAGCTGAAGCGTGAGGCTTAAGTTGCGCTCAAGATTCGTCGAATCCAGTACATTTATTATTATATCTCCCTCGTCGATAAGCTGGAGGGCGATCTGATCTGTTTTTGAAAAGTTCTCAAGCGAATATATCCCCGGCCCGTCGATTATCTCATATTTTCTCTCGTTATAATCAAAGTTTCCCGACTCTGTCTCAACCGTTGTTCCCGAATAGTTAGCGGTAAGCATCCCTATCCGGGTTATGCGTGAAAACAGCAGGCTCTTTCCGACGTTTGGGTTTCCGATAAGAACGATTTTCTTCATTGATAGCCTCCCAAATCGAGGGGCCTCACAATGATTTTCTGCGCCGTGTCATATCCGACCGCAAACTGCACGGAACCCTTTTCAACGATAACGGGGCCTTTTGCAAAGATGGAACTTTTTTTGGTGATGACCACCCCGGGGACTATGCCCATCGCCTCAAGCTTTCTTATTATCTTGTTGTTGTGGTAAAGCTCGACCACTTCCGCTGACTCTCCGTTGCTTAGCTGTGAAATGTTTATTTTTGCGTCTTTCGAATTGCTTTTTTGGTTTTGCGTCTTACTCTCCGGAATATTCCTGCCTGCATTTCGCGGCCTCCAGAATATTAAGGACATCATACTCTTCCTCCAAGCTTTTCTAATGATTCATTATCCAATTTTAGTATATTTGTTAGTTAAGTCTAACATTCTCTGCAAAAAAATTATACGTTTCCGTACATTTCTCTGTTTCTACATATATTATAATACCCGTAAAGCTAAAAAACAATTCAATTGAAGAAGATTTCTAAATATCTACGAAACCATCAAAATATCTGCTTAAACGAGCGCATAAATTGTTAGTTTAGCCTAACATCTTCAAAGGGGCAGATGAAAAAACCCGACGATATACCCGCCCGCCTGCATATGCCGGATCTCTTCGCTGTAGTGGCCGCCGGTTATGATGTTCGAGTAAAATATGTTTGAGAACACGTCGGCTATCTGGATTAGCTTGTTGTTTTTGGAATCGAAGTATGTGACAGAGATGTCGTCAGCGATGTCCCTGCTTGTCGAAAGCCCTGTCATCAGAAATTCTTCAAGTTCATACTTCAAAACCGATTTCACGTTCCGTTCGTCGATATTGAGATACCACGTCCTGTCTGTCAACACCTTCATGTCATGCAGAGCCGCCAACGCCTGCGACAGTGCGAAATTGAAAGCCCTTGCCTTGTCTTTGTAAAAGTTATGCCCGACCTTTGCGCCGTCGATGATAATAGGAAAAAGCTTGAAATGCCCGTTCCTGCAAAAGAAATCTATAAAGTCTTTCTTCATTTCTGGCGTGAATGAATGACCCTTGAGCTCAAGGAACTTGTCCCCCAAAAACATCTTATTCTCCCGATCGGTGTTTTTCAGCGTGAACATATTCTTTTTTACATACCTTATGTAAACCTTCCTCAGCGTCTCGGGGTCGTTTACAAGCAGTAAGGAAATAACGAAATATCTTTCATTTATATTGTTGATTTCGGACGCCATACTGCCCGATTCGTCTATATATATAAACAATAAACCATCCTCCGGTAACAGTGTATACGATATTATAACACGGCGGCGAAAATAAACAAATATCAATAAATGATCTTCCTTGATTTCAGATCGTTTTTTATCTTTTCCCCGGCGGTCTTCACAAAATCGTCCGCCATATTTTTATCGAAATATGGATGTTCCCTCTCCACGGGCTCTCTCTTGCGGCTGTAAAAAGCCTTCATATCCTCAATTCTGCGTTCAAAAGCGTTTTCGGGGTAATATGAGAAAAAGCGGTTTTTAAATGACGTTATCCCTTTGAATATCGAAAATGCCCTTAAATTCGGGTCGTCTTTAAGCTGGAGAAATTCGGTGTCTACCCAGTCTTCCCTGATTTTTTGGTTTAGCTCCTGCAAGCTGCCAAAACTATCTATATTTTTGTCCCTGACCGGATAATAGACGAGCGCCTTCCAAAGTTCATCGGTGTAAAGATGAACATAATACCCTAAATAAAACGATGTGTCCGCGCAGACATTATTTCCAGCGAGATATTTTGTGAAAAATTCGTCCATACGGCTTTTCCTCGTCTGCGGCTCTTGCCAGTGCGTTATGTATTTCGGCGGTTCATACCGCCCGCCGCCGCAGGGGGTGCCGCAATCGGGGGCAATGTTCCCGACAATAAAGCTTTCAGCGTCAGTATTTTTTATATGATCCAAGAGTCCGTCAGCGACCCTCAGATGAACGAACCATAACGGCATGTCGTCCCCTCATTCCGTCATTATTTATGGCAAGTATTTATTATATATGTAAAAAGCGTCGTCAAAGTCGAACTGCTCGGTCTCGTGGTTCCCGTTCGCGCCTGCCGTAACGAGGATATAATCGTGGCCGTTCTTTTCGGCGAGGCTCGCAAGGCAAAGCCCCGCCGCCTCGGTATACCCGGTTTTGCCGCCTATGATAGCGCCGCCGGTGAAATCGGGGTCTTTCATGCTGTGGAACACCGTACTGTAGAAGGTGACGCCGCCTTTATGCTTGTTCGTTGGCGACGCCGAGTATTTCGTCGAGGTGAATATTTTCCTGAACGTATCGTTTTTTAGCGCATACTTCAAAAGCATCGCCATATCCTCGGCTGTGGTGTAATGCTCAGGGTCTTGAAGCCCTATCTCATTTGTGAAATGCGTGTTTTTCATCCCAAGCTCCGCCGCTTTTTGGTTCATAAGCGCCACAAAAGCCTCACTTGAGCCGGCAACGCTTACCGCAAGGCTTTTCGCCGCGTCGGCGCCGGAGGGCAGCATCGTTCCATACAAAAGGTCAATCGCCTTGACCTTTTCGCCTGGCAAGAATCCCGCCACAGAGGCGTTTTTACTGTTTATTTCTTTAAATATATTCGCCGGAACAAGTATCTGTTTTTGCAAGTCTGGCGTCTTTTCGATTGCCAGAATCGTCGTCATTATCTTTGTGAGAGACGCAGGATAAGCCCTGTCGCCGCTCGCCTTTTCGCAGATGGGCGTTCCGTTTTGAAGATCTATCAGAACGGCGTTTTTGCTGTTTATCTCATCGCCGAGCGTTATGATTTTCGGCTTTGCCTGCTCAGCCTCGGCGGGAACTTGCTTAAATGTCTGAACAGCCATGCCCCAGACCTTATGTATCCCTAATGCCGCAAATATAAGTATCAATATTATGATAAGCAGACAGCCTATACGCCTCGTGCGCACCGACCGCCTTGTACGTTTTTTCATTCACCCTGCCCCTTGTGTCTTAATAGTCTGTCTTTTATTATAATACATCAGTCTGCCGCAATAAAAGGAATTTTTCAGTTTTTGTAAGTTTTTTAGTAAAAACAAGCTGACCAGGCAATCATGACATTATGTGTCCCGTTTTATCACCTTTTATAAACATTAAAAAAGGTCAGAGCCGAAACTCTGACCTTTAAACCTATTTACTGTTTTTAAAGAAGTTTGTAAGCATCTGAGCAGTCTCGGCTCTTGTTGCAGTGCCGGTTGGATTTATCGTCCCGTCAGTGCCGTTGATATAGCCGTTTGCCGCCAAAAGCAGTATATCCTGTTTTGCGTAATCCGCCGCGCCGTCTATATCGCTGAATGTTACTTTCGAGGTGTCGGCTGTTTTATCAAGCAGACCGAACGCATCGAGCGTTCTCGCAAAAAGCACGAACATATCCTGACGTGTAACGTCTGCGGCCGGGTCGAATTGTCCGTCTGAACCCGTCGCTATGCCAAGCTCTTTCGCTGTTGAAACAGCGCTGGCATAATAGGCGCCCGCATCAACGTCGCTGAAATTATCGCTGCCCTTTTTGTCGCCCGCAAAAGCCCTTACGAGCATCAGTGTGATGTCCGCGCGGTCGATTTTGTTTTCCGGCGCGAACTGACTGTCTCCAACGCCGTTTACAACGCCTCTCGCCGCCATGTATTTTGCGGCGCCGTCATACCATTTGCCTGTTGTATCGGTGAAACTCGTGTCGTTATAGAACACTGCTACATTGCCGTCGACTTCACCGCTCCACTTGACGTTTCCGTCTTTGAAATTACTGCTGGGAAGGTATTTGACCGTGCCATCGTCATTGATTATGCCGGCAACGAGCAGGTCTGGGTTCTGACCGCTTTTCGGAGAGCACGGAACAGAAGTCATCTTTTTCCCGCATACAGGATCGCCATATTGATGGGGCAGCTTTGTGCCGCCGACACCTGTACTGATGTCACCGCCACCGGAACCGCCGCCGCCTGAACTGCCACCACCTGAACTGCCACCGCCCGAACCGCCGCCGCCCGAACCGCCGCCGCCCGAGCCGCCACCGCCGGAGCTACCGCCGCCCGAACCGCCACCACCAGAACCGCCGCCGCCGGAGCTGCCTCCACCCGAACTGCCGCCGCCTGAACCACCGCCGCTAGTGCCGCTGACCGTAAAACTTACATTATTTGAATAGTTATTGTTCTTGCCAACCTTTATAAAATAGGTTCCGGACAATCCATCGCCCAATATAAACATTTGAATGAATTTTCCATTTACCACAAAGGTCTTTCCTGTTAAAGTTGGGTCCGTTTCGCCTTGTTTAAAGACATTGTATTGTACCAGTCCGTTCTGCATAGTAGTTGTGCCGCTCATAGTAAAAGTATCTCCAGTTTTAACGCTTGTCTTATCAAGTGAAACCGTATACTGCGCATTATCTTTCGTGCTGTCGACCGTAAAATCAGCGGTCGCAAAGTTAGTGCCGCTTCCAACGCGCACCTTATAATCGGTTCCGTCTGACCAGTCGAACGGAATCACCATATAGAGATCCTTCGTATCCCCATCAGGATTGTTTACTTCTTCGGTCATCATGGTGGTTTCATTTCTTACGATCAGTATGCTGTAAAAATACGAATCCGGCGCCGTGACCGTCATATGGATACATTCGCCCTGTGTATATACCGTTTTATCCAAAACTACAGAATAGGCGGAAGCCGCAGATACAGGGATCGCACTGATAATAATGAAAAGACTGATAATATAAGCGATATATTTTTTCATTTTAAACACTTCTTTCATTGCTCAAGCCCGAAGGTGATCGGCAAAGCCAGTGGGACAGACACATAATTTGGTTTTTGAAAGCAGTCTACAACCATGATGTCAACTAATTCATCGTCGCTTAACGGATAACTCACCTGGTTGGAACTATAACAATCCACTTGCTCCAGCTCAAGGTATTTGTTGAATCTCTGAACGATCAAGGTGAACTTTGCGTAAGCTGGACCGGAATAGTTCGGATTGTCCTTTATATTGATATTAAGATTATATGTTCCGTTGGCAGGTTTGCCTCCGTCTACAACGATTTGATAGGGCATTTTATCTGCAATATCATCAGACTTGGAAACGAAATTGATGTGATATGTTTTCGTGCGCAGCCCCTCAGAATCGCTGACAGTAACGGTGGTTGTTCCGGGAACCGCGCTTGCCGGCGTGACTTTGACATTCATGCCCTGCTCGGCGGTATATGTTACGCTCGGCGGCACTGTCGTAGAATCGGGGACAACAACACTATATTCTGTTTTGTCTGTCGAAAAGCCTATATCATATCCGCTAACGCTGATTAGGTTAACATAGGCCCCAACGTCGATATTGCATGTGGCAGTCAGGTCAGCAAACGAGGCAGTAATCACGGAAGTGCCACCCGAAAGGGCATTTAATTTTCCGCCGGTGGCGACTGACGCGACGCTTTGATTCGAAGATGTCAATTTACTGCTTGCCGTTACATCGATTTCAGTTCCGTCTGAATAAGTGGCAGTTACAGTCAGCCCTTGGCTCTCACCGACCTTCATGCACGGTTTCGAGACAGTAATTTTGATCCCGGTAGGCTTATATTGTATGAATGAGTTATCCTTTGAAAAATACAGATTGCCGTCCTTGTCAAATTCGATTACTTTTGAATTTGTAAAATTTACTTTTTGCAGCAGCGTTCCGGTATTCAGATCATAAATGCCGTTTCTGCCTACTACTTGACCAG
>JAUZPM010000020.1 GCA_030705925.1 Bacillota bacterium | reverse complement strand
GATTTAGCCGAACGCAAACCTATAGAAATTGAAGATGCATTTCTTCAGTTATTTAACGAATTATGTAATCAAGGAGCTGTTTACTATGAAATTCAAAATGGTTCACAACAATCTAAACGTGTTTGATCTTGAAAAAAGCCTTGCTTTTTATAAAGAAGCTCTTGGCCTTGAGGAAATAAGGCGAAAAACATCACGCGACGGTTCTTTTCAACTTGTATTTTTAGGCGATGGCATAACCGGTCATCAACTGGAACTAACTTGGCTAAAAGACAGGAAAACACCTTATAACTTAGGCGATAACGAGATACATCTTGCTTTTAACGTCGACGATTATGACTCTGCATATAAAAAGCATAAAGAAATGGGCGTTATTTGTTATGAAAACCCCACAATGGGCATTTACTTCATAAATGATCCTGACGGCTATTGGCTCGAAATCATCCCTGATAAAAAATAAAGCTATATTTACAAAGACAAAAAGGAGGCACTATCGCCCCTTTTTGTCTTTTATTTCTTTATTTTTTTAGAATAATCCTCTATAATATAAAATAATGTTAATATGAAACCGTGCTAACGATAACGGAGAATGTGTATGTATATAAACTGCAATGGCATAAAGATAAATTATATAACCGAAGGTCAGGGGCGAGATGTTGTAATCCTTCATGGCTGGGGGGCGAGCATTGCTACGGTAATGCCTATCGTCAACCTTCTAAAAGCTGACTTTCATGTCATTGCGCCTGATCTTCCCGGTTTTGGTTTAACGGCAGAACCATCCTTCCCATTTTCCGTTAAGGATTATGCTGATACTGTATCAGGATTTTTAGATGCCTTGGACATCAAAACCCCTATCCTAATAGGTCATTCTAACGGCGGACGTATTATATTGTACCTTACTGCAAATTATGACATCAAGCCAAGAAAAATAATTCTAGTTGATTCCGCCGGAATAAAGGCTCCGCCCAGCGCAAAAAAGTCTGTTAGAAGCACAGCTTTTAAATTTACAAAATCAGTGCTCACCGTTCCATTATGGAAATCCAAAACAGAAAAGCTTTTGGAAAAAGCGCGCGTTCACTTTGGTTCTGAAGATTATAAAAACGCTTCTCCGTTAATGCGTAAGACTATGGTGAAACTGCTTTCAGAAGATCTGACGCCTATTCTTCCGAAAATAAAAACTCCGACACTCCTAATTTGGGGCGAATGCGACACCGCAACTCCCATTCGGGATGCTAAAATCATGGAGTCGGCTATATCAAACAGCGGGCTTGTTGTCTTAAAAGGCGCGGGGCATTTTTCCTATCTTGAACAGCCTTATATATTTAACACTGTGGTCGAAAACTTTTTATCCCCCGACAAAATAAAAGAGTGAGGATTTTCATGTATCTTTTTTTATACAATTTATCTGCAGTCATTTTCTCTGTATGTATGATAATGTCATTAAAAAAATATTTTCATATGCTCCAGCTGAATTCATATAAAAACAGTCGTTACTTTAAATGGCTCAGTGAAAACTTTTCAAAAGAACTGCGTATATGGGGCATTCTCCCCTTAGCTTCATGTTTTTTTATACTTATCGGTCAAATTTACCTATTTGCAGGTGTATTTGTATTGACGTCAATTATATGGCTGCTGACTTTTAAAAACACCCCACAAAAGAAAAAGTTCGTAATTACAGCCCGTGTTAAACGTTTATACATTACGTCAGCAATTATTTGCATCATATTGATCACCCTAGTTAATATCCTTTACCCTTATGATTGTGTCAATTCCATTGATTCAAACATGTTCACTCTGTTTATAGTCATATCTTTATTACTTAATATCCCTTTTATTTTTGTGCCATTTGTAAATTTCGTTAATACTCCAATTGAAAACGCAGTTTCAGCATGGTATGTGAGCGATGCAAAAAGGATAATTTCCGGTCAAAGCAGCCTTACGGTGATAGGTATAACGGGAAGTTACGGTAAAACAAGCAATAAATATATATTACATCGGATTTTATCCGAAAAATTTAACGTACTAATGACTCCTGAAAGCTATAATACAACAATGGGCGTAGTCCGTACGATCCGCGAACAGTTAAAACCATCACATAACATCTTTATTGCAGAAATGGGCGCAAAAAAGCGGGGCGATATAAAAGAGATATGTGATATCGTCCACCCGACATACGGGCTAATAACCTCTATTGGGCCCGCTCACCTCGAGAGCTTTAAAACAATCGAAAACACCGCCGCGGCTAAATTTGAGCTTGTGGACGCCCTTCCGGACAGCGGCGTCGCATTTCTTAACTATTCAAACGATATAATAAAAAATAAATCAGTATCAAAAAAAGTGATCTCTTACGGCATTGAGAATAACACCCTTTCATTTTGGGCCGAAAACATAGAATATGTCAAAGAAGGACTTACATTCACCCTAAAATCAAGTAGCGGCCTTGAACTTTCGCTTAAAACAAAGCTTCTCGGTGAGAACAACGTAGTTAATATCACAGGGGCAGCTTCAATTGCCCTGACTCTTGGCATTGAACCGGAGAGCGTTGCATTTGCCGTATCAAAACTTGTCCCTGTGACACACAGACTAGAGCTCAAACATTCTGCAGCTTACACGGTAATAGACGATGCTTTTAACTCTAATCCATCCGGTGCGTCAGAGGCATTGAATGTATTATCTAGGTTTAAAGACAAAAAACGAATACTCATCACGCCTGGAATGGTAGAACTCGGAACTAAGGAGTATGAACTCAATAAAGAATTCGGAAAGCATGCTGCAGACTGCTGCGACATTGTGATCCCTGTTGGTATAAAACGCTCTATTCCTATTGTCGAGGGCTTGCGTGAAGGCGGATTTGACGAGGAACATATACATGTAGTTAAAAATTTAAATGAAGCATTAGAAAAACTTAAACATATAGCTGACGCTGACAGTATCGTGCTTTTTGAAAACGATCTGCCGGACAATTACGAAGAAAACTGATATAGGAGGAACCTAAATGAAAACCAATGTAGCCGTTCTGTTTGGCGGCGTTTCCGTTGAGCATGAAATATCCGTTATATCCGCCCTTCAGACGATACATGCTATCGACCGTTCGACATATGACGTGACCCCTGTTTACATTTCTAAAGATGCCACACTTTATACTGGTGAGGCACTTACTGTTGTTGAAAATTTTAAAGACATACCCGCTCTGCTTTCACAATGTGAAGAAGTGGCGCTGATGCGCAGCGGCGGAGAAGTATTCCTATACGGAACAAAACATAAAACCTTCAAAGCACCTCTAAAAATAAGGATCGACGTTGCTTTCCCCGTCGTTCACGGAACTAATTGTGAGGATGGAACGGTTGCCGGTCTTCTTGAAAGCGTAAGAATCCCTTATGTCGGCTGTGATGTTATATCATCTGCTGTTGGCATGGATAAAGTCGTAATGAAACAAATCCTGCGCCATTGTGACCTTCCTGTCGTAGACTTCATATCTTTCACGGCACGCGACTGGACGTCTAATAACAGCAAAATCATTGAAAACATTGAAAATACACTAACATACCCTGTTATCGTTAAACCCGCAAATTTAGGATCAAGCGTAGGCATCAAAAAAGCAGCAGATAGATCTTCATTAATCGATGCTATAGATTTTGCCGGGTCATTCGCAGTTAATATACTTGTTGAAAAAGCAGTCACTGCACTGCGTGAAATCAACTGCTCGGTTCTCGGTGATTATACATCCGCTTCCCCATCCGTTCTGGAAGAACCTATTCAAAGCGATGAAATTCTAAGCTATAATGATAAATATGTGTCAAAAGGCGGCGGCAAAGGCATGAGCGGCGCTAAACGCAAATGCCCCGCGGAACTGCCTGAGGACTTAACGAACGAAATACAAGCGCTGGCAGTGTCAGCTTTTCATGCGCTTGGGGCTTCAGGTGTCTCACGTATAGACTTTCTTATTGATACATCTGACAATAATCATGTATATATAAACGAAATAAACACTATCCCAGGTTCACTGTCGTTTTATCTTTGGGAGGCAACGGGCAAATCATTTACAAAACTCACAAGCGAGCTTATTGACCTAGCATTCAAACGTGAGCGTGAACGTGAAAATCTTACATTCACATACAATTCCAATATATTCGCGCTTCAGGGAGTCAAAGGCTTCAGCGGGAAAAAATAAATTTTAAGGAATAGAAATGTTAAATATATTTTTACTTGGTTTTGTAAGCTTTTTTGTTGATATAAGCACCGAGATGGTTTATCCCCTAATACCTTTATACCTTACTTCTGTTTTCGGTGCGACCCCGGTTTTGGTTGGAATAATCGAGGGAATCGCAGAAAGTCTTGCAAGTCTTTTAAAAGTATTCAGCGGTTATATTTCTGACAAATATAAAAAGAAAAAGCCGATAGTATTTTTCGGATACAGCGCGTCGCTTTTTTATAAGCTGGCTCTGATTCTCGCATCGTCATGGGCAGGAATCCTTTTGGCGCGTATTATCGACCGCTTTGGAAAGGGAATAAGAACCGCGCCGCGTGATCTTTTAGTGGCTGAAAATGCTAAAGAGGGCAAACTAGGCTCAAGCTACGGTATACACAAAGCACTTGATATGGCAGGCTCCGCGCTTGGAATACTGCTCGCGTATTTTTTGATGAAATCCTATAACGGAAACTATGCATATAAACAAATATTTGTATTATCCGCTATTCCGGCGGTATTTGGTCTAATAGTAATTCTGTTTATTAATGAAAAAAATGCAGTAAAAAAAGACGTTCAAAAAATTCACCTTGTCTCCGGTTTTAGGCAGCTTGACAGTCGCTTAAAAGGGTTCATGCTCGTAATATTTTTATTTACAATAGGTAATTCTTCAAATGCTTTTTTGCTGCTCAGAGCTCAGCATGTCGGCTATGATGCGACAACTGTAATTCTCCTCTATTTTATTTATAACTTTGTTTCATCAATACTTGCAATACCTCTCGGAAGACTGTCAGATAAAATTGGCCGACGGCATTTGCTAGTTTCAGGATATTTTTCCTTTGGTCTTGTTTATATCGGTTTTGCAGTATGCACTCAAAAAATCGCAATTTTGATTTTATTTGTTATTTACGGTTTATATACAGCTATGACAGCAGGGGTTGAACGGGCGCTTGTCGCAGAAATTTCACCGGCAGAACTTAAAGGAACTGTTCTCGGGCTCTACGCATCGATTTCAGGAATTGCATTACTTCCAGCTTCAATAATCGCAGGCCTTCTGTGGGATCATCTAAGTCCTGCCGCTCCCTTCTGGTTTGGAGGAATAACAGCGCTGTTGTCTTCTATTTTAATTAGTATTATTTTAAAAAATAATCACAGTAAAGTAAAAGCTAACATCTGATTTGGTGTCGTGCCCCTACCGTAACAGGCGCTCTGCTGTATACAGATACAGCAGAGCGCCTGTTCTTCGTCTGTCCTTTTCAACGTCTGTTATTATTAATGCACAAATATATTTAAAATCATAAGCGCAACAAACCCTGTTGCCCAGCATATGGTCGAGGTAAATGACCATACCCGTATCTGTTCTTTCGCTTCATCAATGCCGAGCAGTCTGTTGACGACCCAGAAATAGCTATCATTAAAGTGTGAAAAGCAAAGTGAACCGACACATGCTGATAATGTCGCCATCGCCGGGTTAATTCCGAGCGGAAGCAATATAGGAGCTGTTATTGAAGCTGACGTAATCATTGCGACAGTACCGCTTCCCTGTATTAAGCGAACAAGCGTTGCTATGATAAACGGAAGGATTATTGCTGGAATCGCTGTTTTTGCAAGGGATTTTGCAATTGCATCCCCTGCTCCGGATGCACGGATGATATTACCAAGTGCCCCGCCGCCGCCTGTTACTAGAAGAATAACGCCGGCACTTCTGATTCCTTTTTCCATCTCTCCGATGCTGGTTTTTTTATCAACCTTGCGAAGCAAAACAAATATTGCATATAAAACACCAATACCAACTGCTATAACAGGAGCTCCTAAAAAGTCAATATATTGTTTTGCCCCACCCTTATAACCTGCAGCGGTAGAGATCGTGGAAATAAGGATAAGCAGAATTGGAATAATGATCGGAGCAAAAGATGAAAACGTTGATGGAAGATTCTTGTTCGTTTCATCGATTGTTCCATATCTATATTCAGCAGGTTTGTCAAGTCTTACCCAACCGTCTCCCTTGTCGCTTGGAAGCTGATAAATACGTTTTCCAATCCATTTCGCATAAAACATGGCAACAATGGTCATAGGTATTGATAAAACTATACCCCATAGCAATACTTGACCTATATCAGCGTTGAACTGACCTGCCGCTCCAAGCGGTCCGGGGGTCGGAGGAACGAGTGAATGGGTGATCACAAGTCCTGCTGCAAGCGAAACTCCAAGCGATATTACAGATTTGTGCGTTCTTTTGGATATTGCTTTTGCAAGAGGAGAAAGGATAACAAATCCCGAGTCGCAGAAGATTGGAATTGAAACAACGAATCCTGTAAAAGCCATTGCCAGTTCTTCATTGCCTTTTCCGCATATTTTTAAGAAAACTCTCGCCATCCTCTCGGCGGCACCCGAGTATTCAAATATCTGTCCCATTATTACGCCGAAACCGATTATGATGCCGATACTGGCAAGTGTATTTCCAAATCCTGTTGTAATAGCCCCAGATATATCACCAAGCTTCATGCCGCCTATTATTCCGGCAATTGCCGCAGATATAATTAGGGCGATAAACGGGTGTATTTTGGTCCAAAGCACAGCAAATAGCAAAAATGCTATAGCAATTATAAGGCCAATGCTTACTTGCATTATATTAACATTTTTTGCGGCTGTAGTTGCCGCAGTAGCTGCTAAATTTATCATAAAAAACCTCCTAACTTTTATTAAATGATGGTGCGTATTTTGCCGCAAGTCTGATAGCTTCAACTAAACTTACTTCGCTAGCGATACCCTTTCCTGCAATATCCAGTGCAGTCCCGTGGTCTACAGATGTTCTCAGGAAAGGCAAACCGTTTGTGATAGAAATAGTTCTCTCAAAATCCAAAGTCTTAGTGGCAATATGCCCCTGGTCATGATATAAGGACAATACGCTGTTGAACCTGCCCTGAAGTGCTAAATGAAATACAGAGTCGGCGCCAATTGGTCCTACGACATCATAACCTTGCGCCTGCGCCTCTTTTACTGCCGGCTCAACATATTTGACCTCCTCGTCCCCAAACAGTCCGTGTTCGCCGCTATGGGGGTTAAGCCCCGCGACCGCCATTGTGCCCTGTTTGATTCCAAGTCTTCTTAATGCATCTGTACATCGTTTTATATAATCTAATACCCTTTCTTTTGTAACCAGATCACATGCTTTGCGAAGCGATACATGGCGCGTCAGGAAGAATACCCTCATATCTCTTACTTCAAACATAGTAAGAGGATCTGTTGCGCCAGTTAAATGTTCCAAAACTTCAGTGTGACCAATAAAATTCACCCCGCCAGCCTTAAATGATTCTTTATTTATTGGTGTTGTTGCAAGCGCATCAGCTTCACCGGATAATATTAGTTTTGTGGATTTTTCAATATATGCATAGGCAGCAGCGCCAGCGATCCCCTGAACTTCACCAATTTTCATATCTGAAAGATTAATGCATTCGACATTATAAAGCTGAATGACGCCATAGTTAAAAGCGGCCGTCCTAGGATGCTCTGTCCTTTGAATTTTCAGGTTAATCCCGCAGATTTTCATTGCATTTAGAATAATGCTTTCGGTGCCGACTACAATAGGGTTACACCAATCATAGACCTCCTTTACGTTAAGCGCTTTAACCACAATCTCAGGTCCTATTCCACAGGGATCTCCAAGAGGTATAACAACTATTGGCTTTTCCATTAATATCTATCCTTTCTTAAAGACGGCTGATTAAGTAGTCTAAACATTGAACTGCAGCCGACTGATCTCCAACCATTCCGCCTTTTGTTACAATACTGATATCCGGAAGCTGTCCCCCTACAAGCTTGCCATAAGCTGCGAGAGGTATAACTTCTCCTATCAGATTCAGCCCGGACGACTCAAGCATTTTACATATAGCAACTGTAATATCTCCGCCCGAACTATAAATTCCTTTTATATCAGAATGATTTTTTAATATATTAATAGTAACATTTGCAACTGCTTCATTTACATATATAGAAACATCCTCTGGTGAACAATTCATCTTGCTTGCGGCTTCCGAAAAATCAACTCGCATTTCAGGATTAATTGAACTTAGCATTACGCTAATATAATTATATTTCTCAATATTGCCACACAATAAACTATATACCCTATCTATTTCTTCTTTATATTGCATGGGGCCCTCGAGAAGCTTTTTAACATCAATTGTGGCTATAAAAACTTGCTTGCTTTTTTTTAAAAATTCTATCTGCTGACGTGTAGTGTTTGTAATACTTCCAACTGAAATCATTACTTTATTAATTATATCATCCGATGATACAACTATCTTTTTAAGAACTGACGCCGTAAATGGCCCCGGATCAGCAGTAATAAATGGGATACCGGAATTAATAGCACCTTGCGCTATAGCTAAAATATCGTCATCACTTATAGCATCAGAAATAAAAATACCTGTTCCGTTTTTAGTCCCTTCTTTAATCGCAGCACTTACGGAATCTGCCCCTCTGGAAACAGTTTCTATAGATATACATTCGATTTTTCTTTTTGTTTGACGTTTTAATAAATTTTCCACAATAGAGGTATTGACAGGAGCTTTCGGGTCACGTCCCGCATCACTGTTTTGCAGCAGCATCCCATTAACAAGTAAATATCCACCACAGCATATCCTTCCTGCAGATGGGAAAACAGGTACTACTACAGCAATATAACCATTCCCAAGAAAGTCAAGCATAGCATCTATTTCTTTGCCTATATTGCCTCTAAAAGTGCTGTCGATTCGTTTTGAATAAAGTATAACATTTTGATTGCTTAAAGTTTTCATTGCATTTTGAACACGACTATATGCCATCTCCGGCTCAATCGCTCTGCTGTCAGTCGGATAAACTACTGCATCATAAGGTTCAACGTTTTGCATATTGATCCGTTCCAAATCCATAATTGTCATCACATCGAGCCCTAGTTTTTTAATCAAAACACCTGAACCATTGGCTCCAGTCAAATCATCAGCGATCATTACACATTTAGGCATTGTTAAACCTCCGCAAAAAAATACTTCATCATTAGTGTATCCTTAATTGTAAAGTAAATGCTGAAACATTTTTTATATAATAAGGTATATATGAAATAATTTTTCTCCATTTATAAATATTTATTTAAATTAAAACATGTAAAATAAAAACTGCTGTAAAAGCAAATGCTTTAATTACAGCAGTTTTTAAATTAACTAATTAAATTTATTTATTCATAGCCTGTTCAACAGCAACTGCAACAGCAACTGTTGCGCCAACCATTGGGTTATTGCCCATACCGATAAGTCCCATCATCTCAACATGAGCAGGAACTGATGAGGATCCTGCAAATTGAGCGTCGCCGTGCATACGACCCATTGAGTCTGTAAGGCCATAGGAAGCAGGGCCAGCACCCATGTTGTCCGGATGCAGCGTTCTTCCTGTACCGCCGCCTGATGCAACTGAGAAATACTTTTTGCCGTTCTCATAAGACCATTTCTTATAAGTGCCTGCAACAAGATGCTGGAAACGTGTCGGATTGGTTGAATTACCCGTAATGGAAACGTCAACGTCCTCATGGCGCATAACAGCGACGCCTTCAACAACATCATCGCAGCCATATACTTTAACTTTAGCTTTTTCGCCGTTTGAAAATGCTTTTTCACGGACTATATTGAGTTTACCGGTCGCATAGTCAAGTTTAGTCTGAACATATGTAAATCCGTTCACTCTGGAGATTATATATGCAGCATCTTTACCAAGACCGTTTAAAATAATGTGAAGCGGCTCTTTTCTAACTTTGTTAGCAGTTCTTGCAATACCAATTGCGCCCTCTGCCGCAGCGAATGACTCATGACCAGCTAAGAAGCAGAAACATTTTGTCTCTTCACGGAGAAGCATAGCAGCCAGATTTCCATGGCCAACGCCAACGTTTCTGTTTTCAGCAACTGAACCCGGGATGCAGAAAGACTGAAGACCAAGTCCAATCATTTCAGCAGCCTCAGCTGCATTTTTTGCACCTTTTTTGATTGCAATTGCGCAACCTAGGGTATAAGCCCATGTTGCATTATCGAAAGCAATTGGCTGAACGCCCTTAACAATAGCATCAACATCAATACCCTTTGATGAACACAGCTCCCTGCACTCTTCTAAAGAGGAAAAGCCGTATTTTGCAAGTTCAGCGTCCAGTTTTTCTTTTCTTCTGTCGTAACCTTCAAAATTTACCATTTATTTTTCCTCCTTTTCTTATTCTTTTCTGGGATCTATGTATTTGACAGCTTCGTCATATCTGCCATAAGTTCCAACATTCTTCTCATATGCTTCTTTAGGATCTTTGCCAGCACGGATAGCCGCCATCATTTTTCCGAGATGTACAAACTTATATCCAATGACTTCATTATCAGCGTCAACAGCAAGGTTAATGATATAACCTTCCGCCATTTCAAGATAACGAACACCCTTGTTCTTTGTCCCGAACATTGTTCCAACCTGTGAACGAAGGCCTTTTCCAAGATCCTCAAGCGAAGCACCTACTGGGAGACCACCCTCGGAAAATGCAGTCTGAGTTCTGCCGTAAGCGAGCTGTTTGAAAATCTCTCTCATAGCGACATTGATCGCATCACAAACGAGATCGGTGTTAAGAGCTTCAAGAATAGTCTTTCCCTGAAGGATTTCAGCAGCCATAGCAGCTGAATGCGTCATGCCAGAGCAGCCAAGTGTTTCCACCAGAGCCTCTTCAATAACGCCCTCTTTAACGTTAAGGGTAAGTTTGCATGCGCCCTGCTGAGGTGCACACCAGCCCACACCGTGCGACAAACCGGATATATCTTTGATTTCTTTGCTCTGAACCCATTTTCCTTCTTCCGGAATGGGAGCAGGGCCATGGTCGCAGCCTTTTGCCAAATAACACATACTTTCTACTTCATGTGTATAATTCATGCCTGTAGTACTCCTTTCAATATTTATAAATTAAATAGATTGTTATTTATTTAACCATTCATAATTATATAGATAAATGCAAACATTAGCAAGTATCAGATTTTTAATATTTTAAATAAAAAAGATATTCAAATTAGCCGAATTATACAAATGAGCCTAAACTTATAAATTCTATTTGGTAAAATATTTAAGAAATCAAAGTATTTTAGAGTATTCCAGCGATTTTGCGAGTTATAACGACTTATTTTTAACCATTTTTAAAATATTCGTAATTTTGCTGTTTAATCAAAGAATTATCAATTTTTTATTGACATTTTACTAAATGGGACGTATTATGTTAGCTGTTATATTATATAGAATTGAAAGGTTGTGATGATAGGGTTGAATGAGAAGCTGAAATTATACGGCTTTAACAACCTTACGAAAACGCTCAGTTTCAACATTTATGATGTATGTTACGCAAAAAGCGAGCGGGAGCAAAAGGATTATATTGCCTATATCGACGAGCAATATAACTCAGAGAGACTTACAAAAATACTGTGTGAAGTTACGGATATAATCGGCGCACATGTTTTGAACATCTCCAAGCAGGATTATGACCCGCAGGGTGCCAGCGTAACTCTTTTAATAACAGAAGAAGCTCTCCCTGTCCACTTAATCGATGAATCCTGCAACAAAGGTGAGGCAGAAATTATAAAAACCCGAAAAAGCGTTGTTTCACATCTGGATAAAAGCCATGTTACCGTTCATACCTATCCTGAGTACCATCCGGAAAGCGCTATCGCGACATTCAGAGTCGATATAGACGTTTCGACTTGCGGAAGGATCTCACCGCTGAACACTTTGAATCATTTGATAGGAAGCTTTGATTCGGATATTATAACTATAGACTACCGTGTTCGCGGCTTTACCCGCGACGTAGAGGGCAAAAAATATTTTATTGATCATGATATAACATCAATACAGGATTATATAAATCCGCAAACCCTCACAAAGTACGACGCGATTGATGTAAATGTCTATCAGTCGAATATTTTCCATACAAAAATGCTTATTAAGGAAATCGAACTTCAAAATTACCTTTTCAACACTGATATTTACGAGCTGCCGCCAAGACAGAGGCTTGCTATTACCGACAGTCTGCGCAAGGAAATGATTGAGATTTTCAGCGGCATGAATATATACTGAGGTAAATAAAATGACAAAGCTTTCACAAAAAAGCGCTCCGATTTTCGAAGCGCTTTCACGCTATAAAGATATGCGAATTGTTCCATTTGACGTTCCGGGTCATAAGCAGGGCCGCGGAAATCCCGAACTTGCAAATTTCTTAGGGTCTGAGTGTTTATCTGTTGATGTAAACTCTATGAAGCCGCTTGACAACCTCTGCCATCCGGTTTCCGTCATACGTGACGCTGAAGAGCTTGCCGCCCAAGCGTTTCACGCGGCTCATTCATTTTTTATTGTAGGCGGTACGACAGCGGCAGTCCAGGCCATGATACTCAGCACCTGCAAAGCAGGCGACAAAATAATCATGCCCCGTAATGTACACAGGAGTGCTATTAACGCTCTTATTTTAAGCGGTGCTATTCCCGTTTATGTTAATCCCGGTACTAATAAACGGCTCGGTATACCTCTTGGAATGTCTAAGGATGACGTACAAAAAGCAATAACGGCTAACCCTGACGCAAAAGCGATATTTGTAAACAATCCTACTTATTATGGGATATGTTCCGATATTAAAGGCATCTGTGAGATTGCCCATAAAAGCGGTATGTATGTTCTCGCTGATGAGGCTCACGGAACGCATTTTTATTTCGGTTATGGCCTTCCCATTTCAGCAATGGATGCCGGAGCCGATATGTCTGCCGTAAGTATGCATAAAACAGGCGGCTCCCTCACTCAAAGCTCGCTCTTGCTGGTCGGCAGCAAAATCAATTCAGATCATGTAAGGCAGATGATAAACCTGACACAGACGACAAGCGGATCTTATCTTCTGCTGTCATCACTTGATCTTTCCAGAAGAATGCTTGCGCTCGATGGAGAAAAGTTATTCTCAAGAGTAGTAGACTTTGCAGAATACGCCCGCTCAGAAATAAATAAAATCGGCGGATACTATGCGTTTTCAAGAGAGCTCGTGAACGGCGAAGACGTTTTTGATTTTGATCCGACAAAGCTTTCTGTGCATACTCTTGATATCGGGCTTGCGGGAATCGAGGTATATGATACTCTGCGTGATCAGTACGGCATACAGATTGAATTCGGGGACATCGGTAATATACTTGCAATCATCTCGCTCGGAGATCGAGCTTTGTCTCTCGAAAGATTAATATCTGCCCTGTCGGAAATAAAGCGTCTGTATGCAAAGGACAAGTCCGGCATGTTCGACCATGAATATATAGAACCAAGCGTGTACCTCCCTCCCCAAAAGGCTTTCTATGCCAAAAAGAACAGTGTCCCGACTAAAGAAAGCAGCGGACATATCTGCGGGGAGTTTGTAATGTGTTATCCCCCGGGCATACCGATATTGGCGCCGGGCGAACTGATAACAGACGAAATACTGACCTATATATCCTATGCTAAAGAAAAAGGATGCCTCTTGACCGGAACCGAGGATCTGACGCTAAATGCAATTAACATTCTGGAGGAATCGTAATGGAATTATGGTATACTGAACAGCACACGGATAACGTGCGCTTTTCAATCAGAATAGACAAGCCGCTCTTCACTGGCAAAAGTGAAATACAGCGCATAGATATATTCGAATCAAGTGAGTTCGGCCGATTTCTTACTCTTGACGGTCTTATGATGCTTACGGAAAAAGACGAGTTTATCTATCACGAAATGATCGTCCATGTGCCAATGGCTACAAACCCAAAAGCAAAAAAAGTGCTTGTTATCGGCGGCGGAGACGGCGGGACTGTAAGAGAGCTTACACGTTATAACTCAATAGAAAAAATCGATATGGTCGAAATCGATAAGATGGTTGTTGACATCTGCAAGGAATATCTTCCTCAAACTGCTTGCAAATTAGATGATCCAAGAGTAAAGTTATACTACGAAGATGGACTCAAATTCATTCGTTCTAAAGAAAACGAATATGATTTGATTATAGTTGACTCAACCGATCCGTTCGGGCCGGGAGAGGGTCTTTTTACTCGTGAATTCTACGGAAATTGCTTCAAAGCGCTTACAGAAGAAGGGATACTGGTAAACCAACATGAGAGTCCTTATTATGATACCTATGCCGAGTCAATGATGCGCGCTCACAGACGCATCAATGAATTTTTCCCGGTATGCCGTGTATATCAGGCTCATATACCGACATATCCGTCAGGTCTTTGGCTGTTTGGATTCGCTTCAAAAAAGGCTGATCCCTTAAATGCGGATGCCGATAGTTGGAACGCTCTCAATCTGAAAACCAGATATTACAACACCGAACTTCACAGAGCAGCTTTTGCTCTTCCGAATTACGTTAAGGAGCTTCTCGAGCATGCTTGTGAATAAAAATATATCGACTTTTATCGGCTGTGAAAGTGAATACGCCGATTCAAAAATAGTAATATTCGGCGCCCCGTTTGACTCAACAACGTCATACCGTCCCGGTACACGCTCTGCAAGCCGCGCGATGCGCAGCGAATCCTTCGGAATAGAAACATACAGCCCCTATACAGGCAAGGATCTAAGCGATATAAAAGTGTTTGACGGCGGAGATTTGGAATTATCCTTTGGAAGTCCGGCGAATGCTCTTGATGTTATTGAAAAGTATTGCTATGAGGTTATTTCTGACGGAAAAATCCCATGCATGATCGGCGGCGAACATCTTGTAACGCTCGGTTCGGTTCGAGCTATGATAAAAAAATATCCTGATCTTTATATCATCCATTTTGACGCACATGCAGATCTTCGGATGGAGTATCTAGGTGAACCGCTGTCTCACGCATCAGTAATGCGCCGCATCTGGGAGCTCACCGGCGACGGGCACATATTCCAGTTTGGCATACGTTCCGGCGACAGAGAAGAGTTTATCTGGTCTAAGGGGCACGTGCATACAACAATGTTTGACTTTTTTGGCCTGCCGCAGATCGTTGAACGTCTTCGGGACAAGCCCGTGTATTTTTCACTGGATCTCGATGTGCTCGATCCATCGGTTTTCCCGGGAACAGGAACGCCCGAGGCAGGAGGCATAACCTTTAAAGAGCTGCTCGAAGCATGTCTGACTATATCAAAGCTTAACATAGTTGGCTTTGACATTAACGAGCTAAGCCCCGTTTTGGATCAAAGCGGTGTATCAACAATAACAGCATGTAAAATACTCAGAGAACTGCTGCTTTTATTTTACAAATAGATAAGAAGGGATTAAAATGACAAAAAAACTTTTTACATCCGAATCAGTTACTGAAGGACATCCGGATAAGATATGCGATCAGATTTCAGACGCTGTGCTTGACGCAATAATCGAGAACGACCCTATGGCAAGGGTTGCGTGTGAAACCTGCTGTACAACCGGAATGATACTGACTATGGGCGAAATTTCAACTAATTGTTATGTCGATATTCCAAAAATCGCCCGCGAGGTAGTTCTCGATATAGGATATGACCGCGCTAAATATGGTTTTGACGGCAACACATGTGCAGTCTTGACTTCATTCGACGAACAGTCACCCGATATTGCAATGGGGGTAAATGACGCATTTGAGCACAGAGAAGGAAGAACTGAAAATGATTTTTCAACTGGAGCGGGCGACCAGGGGATGATGTTCGGTTACGCCTGTGATGAAACGCCAGAGCTGATGCCGCTTCCAATATCTCTTGCCCATAAGCTTGCAAAAAAGCTTACAGAGGTTCGTAAAAACTCTGCGCTTCCCTATCTTCGTCCAGATGGGAAAACTCAGGTTACGGTTGAATATGACGATGGAAAACCTACCCGCATCGATACGGTGGTTGTTTCATCACAGCATTCTCCCGAAATTTCACTTGAAACACTGCGAAAAGACATCAATGAGCTTGTTATAAAAACAGTAATCCCTGCAGAATTAATGGATGAGGATACGAAAATATTTATTAACCCTACAGGTCGTTTTGTTGTCGGAGGTCCTCAAGGTGACAGCGGACTTACCGGACGAAAGATAATCGTTGACACCTATGGCGGGTATTCACGGCATGGCGGCGGTGCTTTTTCCGGTAAAGATCCGACAAAAGTCGATAGAAGTGCGGCATATGCGGCGCGTTACGTTGCTAAAAATATTGTCGCGGCTGGTCTTGCAAATAAATGTGAAGTTCAGCTTGCCTACGCAATCGGTGTTGCGCATCCTGTATCCGTAATGATAGATACTTTCGGGACTGGTTCCGTTGATGATGAAAAAATAGCAAATGCAGTTAATAAAGTATTTGACCTTAGACCTGATGCAATAATTAAAAATCTTGACCTTCGCCGTCCAATATATAGAAAGCTTGCGGCATACGGTCACATGGGTCGTGAAGAATTGGGCGTTGCGTGGGAAAAAACCGATAAAGTTGAGATTTTAAAAAAAGAATTAAACAGTTAAAATAAAAACAGGTGTTTAATGCACCTGTTTTTTATGTACTAAAGGACGGGGAATCCCGTCCTTTTTTTATTGGCCGTTTGTGAGCTGATTTTCAGCCATCTGTATCATTTTTTTAACCATTAGACCACCTATAGGTCCACCCTGTTCACCATTTACTCTGGAAGGAAGATCTCCTTTATAGTGATCATTATTTTCTTTTACAAACTGCATTCTGCCAAGTTCCTCAGCTGATTCCATTTTAAGTCTGTGCAGTGCCTCTTTATATGCTTTATCGTTTGTCATATTTGTGCTCCTTTCGCCAAACCTTTTGATTCATTTGAATCACTATTATTTTTGACGATTTAGTCAATGTTATTTAATCCAAATTATTTCAATCTATAAAACTTTACTTTGTTTTTTTATTTAGAATTGAAATTAATTCATAAGGCAAAGGTTTTTCACATACAACTTCATCCACATGACCAACATTACATACGGTAAACATAAACGTTTTCCCGATTTTTCCACTGTCGCATAAGAAAACTTTTTTCTGCGAATGTTCCATCATATGCCGCCGAAGATGCGATTCGTTTTCCGAAAAGTCGGTTATATCGCCGTCCATCGATAAACCTTGAGAAGAGAAAAACATAATATCGGCATGCAAACTGTCAATTGCTTTTTCTGCAAATGTCCCTACAAACGCCAGCGAATTTTCTAGAAGCAGCCCGCCCGTGCAATATGCGGTTATGTGTTTTTCCCCTAATGCAATCAATGTCTTTATACTGTTTGTAATAACCGTTATATTCTTGTCAGAATCAAGATAATCTACCATTCGCAAAACAGTTGAGGACGCATCCATAAAAACAGTATCGCCGCTTTTTATCATTTCAACTGCATTTCTCGCTATAATGCTTTTTTCAGCCCGTTTTTCGTCTTCCCTTAAAGCCAGCGGCACGACCTGGTTATCGTAATCAATAAGCGAAACTCCCCCATAATATCTCTTTACAATGCCATTATCCTCTAAATATTTCAAATCTCTTCTTACTGTTATGAGGCTTGTAAAAACCTGTTTCGCTATATACTGCACTGTTGCGTGTTTCTTTCCCCTAAGAATATTTAAGATTTCATCCTGACGCTCTGTTTTTAACATACTTTATACTCCTGATCTTTTTAAGTCTATTCTTGCATTATCTGATGAATTATTATCAATATATTGATCATATGTTGTTTCTTTATGATCATTTATTATAATATTTATCTTAGAAAAAGTAAATGATCAAAGGAGTATTTTATGAGTATCATTACGATAATAGGTGCCGGAATGATGGGGTCGGCAATGAGTTATCCTGCAACTGAGAATAGCCATGAGGTTCGCCTGGTCGGAACGCCACTGGATAGGGATATTATAGAGCATGCAGTAAAAACCGGCGAACATCTTACACTTAAACGTAAATTACCAAGTGGCATAAAATTTTTTCAATTTGAAGAGTTTTCAAAAGCACTCACAGGAGCCGATGTATTAATAAGCGGCGTAAACAGTTTCGGCGTTGATTGGTTCATGACAGAGATATTACCGCTAGTCCCCCAAACGCTTCCTATTCTTTCAATCACCAAAGGCATGATTACTGATCCAGATGATACTCTGGTTTCATACCCCAAACTTTACTCAAAAAGTTATTACGGAAAAAATCTTTCGATAAACGCCGTCGGCGGTCCCTGCACAAGTTACGAACTTGCCGATCATGATCAGACAGAGGTCTGTTTCTGCGGAAAAGATATAGAAATTTTAAGAAAATTCAAGGCTTTATTTGAAACGCCATATTACCATATCAGCCTTTCAACAGATGTTGAGGGCGTTGAATATGCCGTCGCTTTGAAAAACGCATACGCTCTTGGAGTTACACTTGCCGTCGGACTGTCGGAAAGAAAAGAAGGTATAGGCGGCACCCAGCATTATAATTCACAGGCCGCTTTGTTTGGCCAAAGCATACGCGAAATAAGAAAATTATTGAAACTCGCAAAGGTGCAGGATGATAATATCATTTTTGCAGCCGGTGATCTTTACGTAACTATATTCGGAGGCCGCACCCGAAAAATAGGGACTTTGCTCGGCAGAGGATTAAGTTTTAAAGAAGCCATTTCCGAACTAAACGGAGTAACGTTGGAGTCAATCGTAATATCAACGCGTACCGCCGCTGCCCTCAGGTCTATGATAAATAAAGGCATCGCGGACCCAGCCGATTTTCCGCTTCTGCTTCATATCGATGATATAATCAACCACGGCGCGCCGATCGATATAGATTGGAATGCTTTTACAACAGAATATAAAGGAAATTAACGCACTTTAAAGTACAGCAGAAATCTTTGAAGAATTCTGCTGTACTGTTTTTTTATAGTATGATTTAATAAAAAATACGGAAAATAAAATAAATCATACTTAAAGGAAGTGTTTTAATGGCTCTGCTTGGAAATCCTTTTGTTGCAAATGTCACAAAACAATTGTCAACTGATGAATTGGCGCAGGCAATCAGAGTAGATCTTGCTGGTGAAATCGAGGCTATCATAGGCTATGAGGCCCATGCAATGTCAACAAACGATGAAAATGTCAAAAAAGTTTTATACCATATAGCTGATGAAGAAAGGACTCATGTTGGTGAACTTCAGCAACTACTCTATATGATCAGCCCAAAAGAAGCTGAACATACCGAAAAAGGCAAACAGCAAATTCAGCAGCAGCAGGCGCACAATTTTCAAACGCCACTCCAGTAACGCCTAACCTTGAAACTTCTCGTTTCAAGGTTTTTTTATTAGCAATAATTATCTTGCAGCAGAAAAGGTTAGACAGGATACATGCTATAATGTTAAAATAAATACAAATAAGCTGTTTTGGGGGGATTAAGTATGAATAATATCCTTCATCTAAAGTATGCCGTCGAAGTTGAAAAAACAGGTTCCATTTCAAAGGCCGCCGATAATCTTTTTATTGCTCAGCCACACCTCAGCAAAACGATTAAGGAACTCGAGAAGTCTCTAGGCATAGTTTTGTTTAACCGAACTCCAAGGGGTGTTATTCCGACAAGAAAAGGCGAAGAGTTTTTAAAATATGCCAGAAGTATAATATCGCAGATTGAAGAGATGGAATCTCTTTATAAACCCTCTGAAAAAAATAAACAGCAATTTGATATTTGCGTTCCGAGAGCCAGTTATATCTCATTTGCCTTCACAGAATTTATAAAAGAGCTGGATTTGGAAAAAGCTATCGATATTAATTATCGCGAAACCAACTCTATGAGAGCAATAAACCAAGTTGCAGAAGGTATTAACAACCTCGGAATAATTCGATATCAAACAATTTACGAAAAATACTTTCTAAATGCTTTAGAAGAGAGAGAGTTAAAATACGAACCCATTTGGGAATTTCAATATCTAGCCCTAATGTCTGAAAAGCACCCTCTTGCCACAGATGATATAATAGAATTTTCAAAGCTTCAGAAATATACCGAAATTATACACGGTGATCTTACAGTCCCCGCCCTGCCTGTATCCGAGGCAAAAATGATTGCACAGGCTGAAGAAAAGAAGAAAAAGATAGCTGTTTACGAGCGCGGCAGTCAGTTTGAGATTTTAAGTCGTATTCCTACTACATACATGTGGGTTTCGCCAGTCCCCGAAGACGTTCTGAGTTGTTTTTTCCTTGTGCAAAAGCCCTGCAATATGTCCAAAAACAAATACAAGGATATCCTCATTTATCACAAAGGTTATCACTTATGTGAAGTGGATCATATGTTTATTCAAAAACTGAATGATACAGTTCAAATTGTTTCAAATTTATGAGTATAGGCATACCGAAAAGTATATATCGGTATGCCTTTTTCATATCTTCATAAAATCCGGATATTATGTTAAAATTTTAACAAAGATAAGGATTATTTATTTAATATAAGGAGGAAACATTATGTCAAGATTTACACTACCGCGAGATTTATATCACGGGAAAGGTGCAATTGACGCACTGAAAACGCTCAAAGGAAAAAAAGCTATTGTAGTTGTCGGCGGAGGAAGCATGAAGCGTTTCGGTTTTCTGGATAAGGTTACTGCAAACCTCAAGGAAGCTGGAATGGAAGTTAAACTTTTTGAGGGTGTAGAGCCGGATCCGTCCGTCGAAACAGTAATGAAGGGCGCCGCAGTAATGCGTGAATTTGAACCTGACTGGATAGTTTCAATCGGCGGAGGCTCCCCTATCGACGCGGCTAAAGCGATGTGGGCTTTTTATGAATATCCCGATACTACATTTGAAGCCCTTTGTATCCCGTTTAATTTCCCCACCCTACGCACCAAGGCGAGATTTTGTGCAATTCCATCAACTTCAGGAACAGCAACCGAAGTTACTGCCTTTTCAGTTATAACGGACTATGCTAAAGGCATAAAATATCCCCTTGCAGATTTTAATATAACGCCTGATGTCGCAATAGTAGATCCTGATCTTGCTGAAACTATGCCCAAAAAGCTAACTGCACACACCGGAATGGATGCAATGACTCACGCAATCGAAGCTTACGTGTCTACAATGCACTGCGATTACACCGATCCCCTTGCTCTTCACGCAATCAAAATGGTAAGCGAATACCTCGTTGATTCCTACAACGGAGACATGGATGCACGCGCTAAGATGCATAATGCCCAGTGTCTTGCCGGGATGGCTTTTTCAAATGCCCTGCTTGGCATAGTCCATTCAATGGCACATAAAACCGGCGCCGCATTTTCAGGCGGTCACATTGTTCACGGCTGTGCCAACGCAATGTACCTTCCTAAAGTAATAAAATACAATGCAAAAGAAGAATCCGCGGCTGTAAGATATGCTGAAATAGCTAAATTTATAGGACTTACCGGCAAAAGCACCGATGAACTCGTTGATAAACTTATCGCTCATATCAATAATCTTAATAAGGCGCTTAATATCCCTTCATGCATAAAGGATTATGAAGACGGAATCATTGACGAAAAAGAATTTAATGATAAACTTTCTAAGGTTGCCGAGCTTGCGGTTGGAGATGCATGCACAGGATCAAATCCAAGAAGTATATCTCCAGCGCAGATGGAAAAACTGCTAAAATGCTGCTTCTATGACTTAGAAGTTGATTTCTAAAATTTGATTTTCCTCTTTTAAAGATAGATTTTTAACCATTCAGCAAATAAGAGCCTTAATCTTATGATTATAGGCTCTTATTTGCTTTCCTTTGTATTTTAATGTTGATATTAAGGTTTGCAGGTAAACTAAAAAGCTCTGTAAACCAAATGTTTACAGAGCTTTGGAGCTACTGGTCGGATTCGAACCGACGACCTGCGCATTACGAATGCGCTGCTCTACCAACTGAGCCACAGTAGCATATTTGATTTAAAATGAAAAGATTCATACGATATGATAACATTAATGCTTTTTTAAGTCAATAATAAATTTTTAGTCGTATAAAATAAAGTAAAATAAAAGTATATTATTTGTTGAATAATAGCAAAATTTGTTATACAATATTTTAAATGCTTCCAGCTATTATTAATCAGAACAGGCAACTTAATAAACTTGCTACAGGATGGTGGTTTGTTTGAATCAAACTAAATGCAGCAACCGTTTTATCAAAGCGCTTTGTGTTTTGTCTGTATTATATATAGTTATACTTTTATTTTATAAAGAATTTATATATGCAGCGGTAAGTTTTTGCTTACTTTTTTCTGCTTTTTTATTATACAAGTGCCTTTCAAATAAAAGAAAAGGTGCTTTAAAAAACAGCGTTTTTCAAGACGAGAATATACACGAGAGTATGACTCAATGCATTTTTAGAACACTTAATGAATCAAACGATGAAAATGCCATAGATTATTTTATTAAAGAACTTGGAAGTATACTTCATGTAGACAGGACTTTTATTGCAGAGTATGACTCAGAAAACAATGTAGTTTCTAATCTCCACGAATGGTGTAATTCTGGAATCCTATCAAAAATGCCTGGCATACTTAGTATAACGACAAATATGATAACAGAGCTTAAATCAGATTTTGAAAATAATACTGTATATATCTGCAATGATACATCAAAACTTGAAGGAAATCTAAAAAAATATTTTGATGAACAGAATATATTTTCAACAGTGTTTATTCCTGTCGTTTCTAATAATAAAATTCTAGGTTATATGGGTTTTGATGGCTGCCGAAAGAAAAGAATTTGGAATACTGATGAATTACACTGTCTTCTAATTGCGTCTAATATATTATCGCTCCTTATAACACGCTGTTATAAATCTCAATATTTAGAATTATACGATCATGCTCTCGCAGAGGTCTTTGACAACCTATATGAATATATTTACGTAACAGATCTTTCGTCGTATGAGCTGCTGTATGCAAATAAAGCGTTAATCGGATCACCGGGTCATAACAAAATTGGCAAACCTTGTTATGAAGTTCTCTACGGTCGTTCCAAACCATGTGATTTCTGCAAATTGCATCGTCTTTATAAAGAGGATAAAATAATATCAAATTCATATAGCTGGGAATATTATGAGCCTGATGAAAATCGATATTTTTCAGTTTTTGATACTGTTATAGACTGGCCAAATGGGCATAAGGCACATTTATGTTCCCGATCAGATATAACAGAATTCAAACAGCAGCACCTGCGTCTTGAGCAGGCCTGGCTTACCGATAATATTACCGATATGCCAAACAGGATAGCCGGGATAAGAAAAATTGAAAAGCTTTGCCGTAATAACAATAATTTTTACTGCGGCCTGCTTGATATTAGTGACTTTGCTAATTTTAATCGAATGTTTGGAAGTGAAGCGGGCGACTTATTATTACAGCAAGTCGGAAGATTTTTATCATCATTTTGTGATATGAATGCCTACCGCTGGGAATCGGATTCTTACCTCTTAATAATAGAAAATCCTAACGAATGCGAAAATATACTGTCGATAATAAAGGCTCGTTTCAAAAAATCATGGTTTATTGAAGATATCGAATATATATGCGGATGCAATATTGGTATAGTAAGCTATCCCGAATTTGGCAATTTGGAACAGCAGCTGACACAATCGGCAGAGCTTGCGCTTATGAAAGCAAAAGAGAGCGCAAATGATAATGTCTGCTTTTACAACCATTATATAGGCGAGGAAATGCAAGAATCAAGAAGGATTAAAGAGCGCTTAGAGCAGGCTCTTCATTCAGGCAATATAGAAGTGCATTATCAGCCTATATTTAATGTTAAAACCGGAAGGCTGGATGAGGGCGAAGCTCTTATGCGTCTTAAAGATAATGACGGATCTTTTATCCCGCCATCTAAATTTATTCCGATCGCTGAAAAAAGCGGATTAATAGTGGATGCTGGATACTTTTTGCTAAATGAAGTATGCAAGTTTATTGCCAAAACCGATACCGAAATGCGTATAAATATTAATCTCTCTGTTATACAACTAATGAAAGACAGCCTCTGCAGTGATGTTAAGTCTATATTAAAGCAAAATGGAATACCCCCTGGAAAAATAGGTTTTGAAATTACGGAAAGTGAAGTTATCCATTCCTTTGATAAAGCGCAAAGTGTTATTGAAGATTTAACATCCTTCGGAATTGAATTTTCATTTGATGATTTTGGTTCAGGATATTCAGGAATTGCTTACCTTAGCAAGATGTCAATGCATGCGCTTAAGATTGATAAATCACTTATTGACAGCATTTGCGACTCCGAAAAGACTTTTCAGCTTGTAAGCATGCTCATTGATATTGCTCATAAGTTTAATATGGTTGTGGTCGCAGAGGGGGTAGAAAATAAAAATACCGTTGATGTTTTAAGCGGTATTGGCTGTGACTATATTCAAGGTTTTTATTACGCCAGACCTGTTCCGGAATCTGAATTTATAAATCATTACATGCAAGGGAGTCTTACTTAATTATGAGAAAATTTATATATTTATTATTTTTTCTGACATTTCTTTTCTCTACCGCTTGCGCAAAAACTCCTGCTATTTACCACTCAAATATTAAAGATGCGGTAAAGCTTAATTATCCCAAGTTAGTTGAAGATGGATATAAAATCGAGCAAATTAAATTTTTAAACAATAGTCTTTTAATACAAGTGCAGAAAGATAATTCAACACGTCTGTATCTTTATGATACAATAAAAAGACGTCTTCACCACCTCCCTTTTAAAGTTAGTTCGTACGATCTTAATTCTGCAACTGTTCTTACTAACAATAATATTTTTATTAAATCACCTAATGACAGCGCTTATCTTTTGATAAACGGAAAATCTTTAAAAATTGCAAAAACCCTTAAGCTTCCAAAAGAAATTGAAACTGATGTCGCAATATCTCCTGACGGCACTACACTTGCTTATTTTAAAAATTCAAGTTTATATACCTCTGATCTAACCTTTTCCAATGAAAAATTACTCTTAAATAATCTAACTTTTGATTTAGCAAAATATCCTATGTTCATTAATCATAATTTAATTCTTTATTATAAAAAAGCTAGTGATGCAACAAGTGCAGTAATAATCGATAAAAATGGAAAAGAAATCAGTAATACTTCCGGGTTAAGCCTTTATCAGTCAACGGGCAGCGACAAATTATTTTATGTAAAAGAAAATAACTCTGAGTTTGGATTATTTGACTTGAATAGTGCAAAAGCCACGCCGTTAAAAAGAGCCACTGCTGATAAAATGGATTTTGCATACGCATCAGATTTATCCCGTTTCTTCTATGCCGACAGAAGAACAGCCGGAACTCAGACAACTGTAAACGCTGGGATTATAAGCAGCAAGGGGGATACCCTTAAGCAATACACGTTTTCTGCTAAATCATACAATTTATCAAATTTCTGCATTTCTTCAGACAGTAATACGCTGGCATTTACAGATGCTGATGAGAATGGCGTTAACTCGGTTTACATAGCAGATTTAAAAGATATAAATAAAAAGTAAGGAGCAACTAATGGCAATAGGCATTATAGGCGCAATGGATAAAGAAATTGAAGGTCTAAAAAGCAAGATGTGCAATATTGAATCGAAAACAATAAGCGGTATTACGTTTTATACAGGTTCAATTTCGGGCAGTGAGGTAATAGTGGCTGCATCAGGAATAGGAAAAGTCAGTGCCGCTATATGTACTCAAACGATGACATTGGTTTTTAAGCCATCCGCGATTATATGCTGCGGTGTTGCAGGGGCCTTGTCAAATAGCCTTCATATCGGCAACATTGCGGTTGCAGATAAAGTTGTACAACATGATCTTGATACTTCCCCGGTCGGCGATCCGTTAGGTTATATCAGTGCATTGGATACTGTCGAATTATCATGCAATAATTCAATAGTTATTGCTCTGCAAAAAGCTGCTGCAATCATAGGAGTTACTTTTGAGACTGGAACTATTGCTTCAGGTGATCAATTTATTTGCAGCGACTTACAGCGAAGCCGAATAAAAAGCCATTTCAACCCGATTGCTGTTGAAATGGAAGGGGCTGCAATTGGTCAAGTATGTTCCATGAATGGTATACCCTTTGGTATAGTCCGAGCCATATCTGACGGTGCAGGAGACGATTCCCATATTTCATACGACGAGTTTGCTGTATTAGCTGCACAGCATTCGGTCGAAATAATTACACAATTTTTACTTGAATATAAGGAGATATAATGAAAAAAATAGAAAGCTTTCTGGTCGATCACCGTACACTAATGCCCGGGGTTTACATCGCACGAATAGACGGCGACGTTATAACATATGATTTGCGCATGTGCAAACCTAATACAGGCATTTTGCTTGATAACAGCACGATGCATTCTGTTGAGCACATGTTCGCAACTTTAGTTCGCAACAGCAGAATATCAGATGATGTCGTTTATTTCGGTCCTATGGGGTGTCAGACAGGCTTTTATCTGCTCGTGAGGGATAAAATCTCAAAAGACGAAGTGCTGGATATTATAAAAAATGTATTGAATGATATCCTGGCATACGATGGCGAGATTTTTGGCTATAGTGATAGAGAATGCGGTAATTATCGTTCATTAAAACTAGAAGCAGCAAAGCAGGCATGCAACGATTTTTTAAGTAAGATAAAAAATCTTGAAAATATCAAAAAATACAGTGAGCTTTAAACAGCTCCTGTATTTTTTTCGTTTACAGGTGGAGATACCGTCCATATTAACAATAATTTATTATTTACTTGCTCTTTAATAAATGCTATCATATTTGTATATTTTTATTAAGGAGAAATAAAATGCCTGCTTTTGTTACGCATAAATTATTTGGAGACGATTTATTGACTGTTCTTCCAGAAAAACTGCGTAAGATTATTGAAAAAGAGTACGCTGCATATTTTTGGGGCCTTCAAGGCCCTGATTTATTGTTTTATAAAAAGGGGCTGAAATTGCCTTTGCTCGGCAATCTCATGCATCGTGAAAAAACAGATGAGCTTCTTTCCTATCTTCAATCATATGTCTGCAAACATGCTGATTCGAAAGATTATCAAATATTACTGTCTTATGTAATCGGTTTTATGTGCCATTATAGTCTCGATGTCTGTGTCCATCCAGTTATATATTCCATGCAGTTAGAGAAAGGCAATGGTGAAAGAGCTTACCACCATAGAATCGAAAGTGATCTTGATACAGTGCTCTTCGATTTAAGATCCGGTTTTCCTGTTCGAATATTTAGAATTGAGAAAGAATTATTTTTAGATGATTTTTCAATGAACTGTATCGCACGACTATATAAATGTGTTCTTAGTGATGTCTATGGAATAAAGATCAATGAACGGAAAATTGTCAAATGCTTTTCTGATACTGTCTTTTTTATACGTTTATGTGTTAAATCTTCCCCAACTCTGACATGTGTCTTAAAAACATTTGAGCGCATTGCCGGTCAACATTATCTTTTCAGTTCTCACCTAAGGTTGAAAAACAGCAAGGGTTTAACTGCGAAAGTTGCAGAAGAAATGCTTAGTTCGGCGTTAAATAAAACTGTCCCTCTTATTATTGAAATATTTAATAGCATTGCTAAGGGGGATTCTATCGAAATTAGCGGACTTCCCTCTTTTAATAACAGGATATTTATTCCAAGTTTAATTTAAAAACATTTGCAAGATATTACAGAATTTTCATTGACAAAAAAATTCTCCAGTGATATATTTACTTTAGATACAAAATGTATCTCCATGTAAATGGTAAACCTGTTGAAAGACAGGGGCACAAAACTAAAGGGCCTAAGGGATTATCCTATGGCAGCCAGTTGCCAAACAATTTAAGCGGAATAGGCTAAACCTTTCCTGTTATTATGTTTGTAAGGCAACTGACAGTCAGTTGCCTTTTATATTCAAAATAATAGGAGGGTTTTATTTATGAAAAAAACTGTATCTGTTGTCTTATCACTTTTGGTTAGTGCTAATTTATTCAGTTTTGGAGCCTTTGCCCAATCAACTGAAGACAAAATTGATCAAACAATCGACAAAGCAAACGTAAAAGTTGAGTCTTCTGTTGAAAAAGCACAAGCAACTGATAAAGTCGACGTAGATAAGCTTACTGACAAAACAGGCAAAATTACTGATAAAGTTGAAGCTAAAGTTGCTAAAGAAGGCGGAGAAGTCATCTGCGAAGATAAAACATACGAAGTTGACGGTCAAACAGTTACAATCGATCCTTTTAAGGCGGCTTATTGATTATCGAACAAATGACAAAACATTTACCTACACAGATTTCATCAATTTTACATAATCTTATTCCAAAATTGCGAGCTAATTTGCTGATATATAGGATTTATCTTTTCGGTTCTTTTAGTAAAGGCACCTATTCAAAGGACAGCGATATAGATATCGCCATATTTTTATCAGAATGCAACAATAACCTAAAAAGTGTTTATAAAAACGCTGTAAAAATATGCTCTGAATATGGCAAAGATATTCAAGTCCAGGTTTTTAATCAGGATGAGCTTTTAGAGCCTGCTGGCATAGTTGAAGAGATTATCGAGTTCGGAACCGATATAACTGAAATATAACAATCTCAAAGCTGATTTTTGAGGTGAAAAATGTCCGCTATTACAGTTAACCGGGATGATGGAGCAAGCCGTCAACCGGGATTATTCGTTAAACTGCTTTCAAAACTCGGCAGTGACGAAAACAGTGTTGAGGTAATGTTGCAGTCTGTCCCGGCTGGCTCGGCAATGTGGATTGACCCAGCAGAAAATCCGGATACTGTGGAGTTTTTTTATATTTTAAGCGGTTCGGTAACTTTACATAATGAGAACGATCTAATAGAACTTGCTCAAAATGATTCATTTTATGTTAAGGGGCTAAAAAAAACAGTTCTAATGTCAAGCAAAGAGGATCTAAAAATGCTCTATGTTGTCACTACCCCTCTTTTCGTTGACTTAGCATGTTTTAGAGATGATCTTCAGGCTTTGGCGGATAAAGTTGAGGCTAAGGATATGTACACTCGCGGTCATGGCCGCAGGGTTATGCAGTATTCAGTTGCACTTGCTGAGAAACTTGGACTTAATGATATTTCAACCCAAAACCTTGTAGTCGCTGCGCTATTCCATGATGTTGGGAAATGCTCCCTTTCAGATGAGATTTTGCAAAAAGCTGGTCCTTTAACAAGTGAAGAATACAGACAAATTATTAAACACCCCATTGGAAGCCGAAGACTTTTAGAGCCGCGTTTTGGTCATGAAATCGCGTATATAGCTCAATGCCATCATGAACGTCTTGACGGAAGCGGATACCCTTATGGTTTAAAAGGTTCAGATCTTTGTATTGAGGCAAGAATTATTGCCGTTGCAGATTCATTTGATGCAATAACAAGCCAAAGGACCTACAATAAACCGCGTTCATTTCAAGATGCTGTTAAAGAGTTATTAAGTCTTCCAGAATTATATGATAAAAAAGTTGCAGAGGCGCTAGACGAAATTGTCCAAAGCGGTGAATTAGACACAACGGAGGCTTCAAAATGACATCTTACGAAAAATATGAGTATTGGGTATACCTCTCAGATTACGATATACAAACTGCAGCAGATCTTATTAAATGTAAGCGTTGGGCTTATGTGGCTTTTTTATGCCAGCAGTCTGTTGAAAGATTAGTCAAGGGTATGTTTGTTTGCCATACCGGGAAAGACGCGCCAAAGTCTCATAATCTGCCTTACTTAATAAATACATTGTCTCAACACCCCAAACTTGCTGATACAGAAGTAGGCAAGCGTTTAAAAGAAGAAAAAGACAATTATGAGGATTTTATTATTGATCTCATGTTTTACTATATGTCGGATTATCCTTTTTCATATAAACGTGTAATGGAACGCTTTATTGACGAAAATAAAGCCATGAATCTTTACGAAAAAACTTTAGAAACATTATCCTGGCTTAAAAAATTCCAAAAAGCACCAGTCAATGCTTAAAAGCCATTTTAATAATAAGAATCTTAAAACAAAATGCTGATGATATTCTCATCAGCATTTTTAATTTAATTTGATTTTTGAGCGCTATTATTTGCAGCACTTTGGGTTGGTATACTCTGCAAATCCTGAGAGCCTTGAATAGGCTGTGAACTTTGTGAAGATTGAGTGTCACTGTCTGCATTTGGGTCAATCCCAAAGTTCTGTTTAAACAACTCATGTATGGATTCAACATCAAGTTCTCCGGTGCTATGGTCTAAAACCTCGCCGCTTTGGTCAAGCAGGAAGTATGCAGGTGTATCCGGCTTATCGAGCTCAATTGAGTCCAACAATTTTTCAGCCCGTTCATCCCCGGTTTCGTAGATCTCAATATCTACCTTGCCCCAATAATCTTTCTTCAGCGTGTCAAGCTGCTGTCTATAAGCCCTGCATATTGGACAAAAATCAAGATTTACAGCAACCAGCTTAGGAACATTGCCAAACTCCTGTTGTTTTACCGTCCTTGGATCTATAGGACTTTCATTAGGAGGTTTTGGCGCAAATTGAACAATCAACGAAATAATGACAACAGCAAGAATTATCACCGCAACTCCAATCATCATGCTGTATTCATTTAAAAACAATTTACTTTTTATTTTACTCCACATCATTTAAACGCCTCACTTAAATTAAGTATACCAAATCACTTAAAACATGTCAATTTAATAATTGTTCCATTAAGCTTTTACAATGTATTTACAAATTGTGTATATTTTTGTAATATAATATATTAAATAAACGTAACAGCAGGTGAATATTTTGAAAAACTTTTTTAAGCAAAATATCCTGTTATCTAAAAATGCTTTTATATCTGTTTTTAATATTCTGATCCTGTTATTTTTGCCTTTTATATCGCTATTTTTATTGCAGTATATAGATTTATATGCTGTAAACAAAGGTTTCGGCGTTATTCTAAAATGGATAATAAATAACGTCCCTATTGTTATCTTCAATTACCTTATTTGGCTCTCAATAATCGTATTAATCTATGGATTATCGGGCCGCTTTAAAGCTACTTATATAACATACATATTAATAACTTTATTTATTGGAGCAGTTGAATACCTTAAACTATCCAATATGGGGGTGCCAGTTTTGCCATGGGATACATCCAAAATTTCCGAAGGCCTCTGGAGCCTAAAAGTAATGGTAGGCGGGATAAATTTTTATCTTATTATTACTTTAATTTCCCTTATACTTATAGCTGTTATCATTGCAATAATTAAAAAAGTAATTAAGTCTAATATAAAATTTTGCCTAAAAAAATTCTTACCATCTCATTTGCCGATACGGCTTGCATCTATATGTCTATCTTTGTTTTTCTTGATTTCCATTTTTAATTTTTGGAAATCGCCTTTTGCAGAGATGATTGAAAAATCAGGTGCTAAAACCATGCTGTGGGATCAAAAAACAAGTTACGAACGAAATGGTTTTTTTCTTTCATTCGTTATTAATGAACAGTATATGCATGTTTCCAAGCCACAAAGTTATAGTAAGGAAGTAATTCAATCATATAATAAAAACTTAGAGCCTAAATTAGATATTAAAAATAAACCAGTTATAATTATGATACTGAGTGAATCATTTTGGGATATAACGAACGTTAACGGCCTTAGATTCAGTAAAGATCCTTTGCCAACTGTTCACTCACTTATGTAAAGCGGCAATGCTTTTACTATGGCTTCTAGTGAAGTTGGAGGCGGAACTGCCAACGTTGAATTTGAGGCGCTTACCGGGCTGTCCACTGCATTTTTGCCCGGCGGAAGCATTGCCTATTCTCAATACATTAAACAGCCTTTGCCGTCACTTCCTAGGCTGTTGAAAGAATATGGCTATACCACTATTGCAGTACACCCATATGTCTCTACTTTTTGGAATAGAAATAAAGTGTATCCATTGATAGGATTTGATAATTTTGTAACTATAAAAGATATGAAAGATGTCAGTAAAAAAGGCAATTATGCAAGCGATGATTATTTTGTACATCAAATCATTGCACAGTATCAAAAATATTCTGCTGATGATAAACCACTTTTTGTATTTGGTGTTTCAATGCAAAATCATTTCCCATATAGCAAAGGCGTTTACGGTCAAAACGATATCAAAATTACTGGAAACGGCTTGGGTAGTTATAAAACAGGAATGTTTGAATGCTACTCTCAAGGCATCAGTGACGCTGACGCGTCTTTAAAAACGCTTATCGATTACTTTAAAACTGTCGACAGACCCGTTAATATTGTATTTTTCGGCGACCATTTTCCAGCGCTGAAAGGAATTGAACTAAACAAGTTATCTGCAAAAACCTCTGTGAGTCCTTATATTGATAGAAATTCAGAGTATTTTGATTCATTAATCAACAAATTTACACCAGTTGTATTTTGGTCAAACTATGATGCTAAGATTCCAAACTGCGAAGGGCACCAATACTCATCACTTTCATATTCAGTTCTTGATTTTGCGGGTCTTCCTAAAAACCCTTATTTTAGCCTGCTTTCGCAAATTGGGTCCGAGCTGCCTATCATCCAAAACGGAATAACAGTAACTCCAGACGGAAAAATAGGAAGCTTTAAAGATTCACCAAAAGACGTCTTTGAAAAAGCCCGTATAATAAATTACGACTCGATTTTCGGAAAAAGATATGCTCTCGAAGATCTATGGCATTAAATACTTTTATCATAACGCTTGCTTTTCCAATTTATCTTAAGTCTACCCTATACCCATTAGGTATGATTTTTTCCCGTTCTCTTAGCCCTATATGATCCTGAAAAATGTGTCCCGTCCTTTTATCATCCGATATTTTTCTGGGTTCATTATTTAAAAACCTTTCCTTTTTTAAATATTGAGCCAGCAAGCTATTTTTTAATTTTTCTGCTTTATCTCTTAATTCATCAAACTGGTTTCTTTCCTCTTGCCGAGTTCCGTAAAAATAATAATCCATTGCATCAGGTTCAGACCTTATATATTTTTCGTCCTTGGTTGCGATCATATAAAGGCCATTTTCATTACTGCCAAGCTGCGAAAAAACACAAGCTCTCTTAGAAGCCCCATTTGCGACAGAGATAAGATCCTCACCTTGAAGAGCTAAATCAGCATATTCAACACCGGCATAAGTTAGAATTGTAGGCATTATATCGATAAGAGACGCTGGACTATCGCATACTTTACCTGCCATTAAATTTGGTGCTTTCAAAAATAATGGTATTTTACACGCAGAGTCAAGCATTGTTCTTTTTCCGTATGAATTATAATCCCCTAACAATTCGCCGTGGTCAGAAGCGAATATAATAAGTGTGCTATCGTAGAGCCCTCTATTTTTAAGTGTTTCTATAATACGTCTGATCTGATAATCAATAAATGATATGCAAGCATAATAGTATGCCTTCAGGGTCAGTACAGTATAATTATTAACTCCATCGTCAATACATTTATAGCGATTTTGTTTTTTATTATAATATGTAAGAAGCTGGAGGTAGCCATCCGGGACAAAAGGCGCAGGCATATCACCCATTCTATAGAGTTTATTCCAAGGTGTTGGTGGTGAAAAAGGAGGATGAGGATGAATGAATGAAGACATTAGCAAAAATGGCTTATCAGAGCTATATTTATCTATAAACTCTACTGATCTGTCACCAACCCATTGCGTCGGATGATGTTTAGCTGGAAGCTGAGATATTTGAGGGATGTAGTACATCTCACTTCTCTGCCCATGTGCATCGAAAACATAATCATATCCGTTTTCATCAAGATACCTGCGGTAATCATCATTATCGCCAGGAGAAAATATCTCTTCTTGAGTTTGCCGGTTTGTAAAACCATGAAGAGCATACTTATCGGAAGAAAAATGCATTTTACCGATACCCTCAGTATGATATCCATTTTCCGATAAAACCTCAAAAATATTTTTATGTCCTTCAATAACACAGTTGCTATTATCATAGCATCCAGATGTATTCGGATATATACCATAATTCATCGAAACTCTCGCAGGAACGCAGACAGGAGACGGTGTATATGCTCGTTTAAAAAAAACTCCATCTTTTATTAGTTCGTTTATATGCGGAGTCTGGAGACAGCTATTGTGTATAGCGTCAAATCTCATTTGGTCAAAAAATAATAATAATATGTTTTTCATATTATTTAAAATTATCTCCTAATATTTATATGGTTTATATTAAACTTAAATAAATAAACAGTCAATAATTCAAGTCTATTGTTTACAGATAAAGTATAAAAAAGCACAAAAAAATAGACGGATTTTATCCGTCTATTTAAGTATTGGCATCGACCTATGTTCCCAGGCAGTCACCCGCCAAGTATTGTCGGCACCGCGAAGCTTAACTACCGTGTTCGGGATGGGAACGGGTGAACCTCCGCGTCATAGACACCAATTCAGGATACAATCATGCACCCTCAAAATTGAACAGCAAACAATCAAGATACTCACATTATTAGAATCATTTTCTTAAGGTCAAGTCCTCGACCTATTAGTATCGGTCAACTTAACGCATTACTGCGCTTACATCTCCGACCTATCAACCTTGTAGTCTTCAAGGGGTCTTACTCCTTGCGGATGGGATATCTAATCTCAGGGTTTGTTTCACGCTTAGATGCCTTCAGCGTTTATCAATTCCGCACTTGGCTACCCAGCCGTGCCACTGGCGTGACAACTGGTGCACCATAGGTGCGTCCATCCCGGTCCTCTCGTACTAAGGACAGCTCCCTTCAAATATCCTGCGCCCACGACAGATAGGGACCGAACTGTCTCACGACGTTCTGAACCCAGCTCGCGTACCGCTTTAATTGGCGAACAGCCAAACCCTTGGGACCGAATACAGCCCCAGGATGCGATGAG
>JAUZPM010000019.1 GCA_030705925.1 Bacillota bacterium | reverse complement strand
CCATTCGTCTGCAAGTCCGCCTGTTATTCTTTCGAAGTCTGAGTCGTTTAGTACATAATAAGAAGACGCCATCATGTCATAATGCAGATACTCCTGAAAAGAAACACTCAGTGTTTTGCGCGTCGTTATATTTGTGAGCTTGGTGGCATCGACCGGTATTCTGTCTTCACCGGTCCCATCTTCCGCAACCACAGCGGCAAATTTACCGGGAATTATATTAATATTCTGTCCGGTCATTAGGTTGAAGCTACTTGCAGATATGTAATTGCCCTCACCGTTCAGCTCGCGGTGTTCATAGTGAAACTTGCCACCGACGTCGTCAATTTCTTGCTTCCCGTCCTGGCCGAGAACTGCAAATTTTATGTCCTTCCAGCTTGTAATCATGACGTTATTTCCAAAAGCCATTTTCTCAATATCGTAGCGTGTCAGCATATTTTGGTCGGCACGGTAATGGAAAGCATAGTCTACCGGGCGGCTGTCTGTCTCCCGAATTGCACCCGTCCCGAGCATCGGTGAATAAAAAGCGGCAAAATATGTTCCGGCAATCAAAATCGTTATGACAAGCATGTTATTTACCGTCTGCCTGCCCTGAAATTTCATCATGCTGTGTGTAATGATGTTATTATACCTATTCTTGCCCTGCCTCCATCCCCGTACAACAGTATGGATCAATACCATGTAAAGGCCAATAAAAAGTGGCAGATAAGCAATATTAGTCCAGACGGGCGGATACCAGCGAAGAACCTTTACGAAGAAAGTCGGCAAAAAATATCCTCCAAATCCACCAACAATTATAAGCAAAATTCCCACGGGACCGCACCATGGCTTAGCATCATGAATTGGTTCGCTTTTACGCTGTTCGTTTAAGACGTCAATAATGTTGGTTCGTCCGATAAACCGCTTGCCCATAATTAACAGCGAAAAAAGTACAAAAAATGAGAACGCAACCGCAATCAGATAAGCCTGAGGGTCAAAGTATAAGGACATCTCCTGCGTATCTACAAGGAGAAGACGAAAAAGTTGCCAGATGCACCATGCCAGCGGAGTACCAAGCAATGCGCCAATAAGACAGGCACCTATTGAGATAAGCGCCAGTTCTTTAAAAAGCTGTCTACGTATCTGACCGCGTGAAGCGCCGAGCGCCATAAAAATACCGACCTCACGAGATTTATATCGGAAAAAAAGCGAAGCGGCGTAAGTCGTAAAAACGCCGCATCCAACAACGGCAAGTACAAAGATCATCATCACTTGCTTGCGAGAGTCGCCTCCTTCGGGCAATATTGCGAGAACGGTAGGCGAGCGCATCATGGATACGTAGACGGTAATCAACAGGACGGAAAAGAAGATACAAGAAACAAGCAGCAGATGGTTTTTTCTGTTTTGGCGGCGAAGCGCGGCATTTATTTCTCCAAAGGTCTTCATGCCACATCACCGCTCATTTCCTTAATTGCCTTAAGCAGTTCATCCTGAAACGCTCCACGTTCTTTTTCCTTCTTTTCCAAGCTCCTGTAAACAGCGCCGTCCCTCAATATGACGACCCTGTCACAGAAAGATGCTGCGAAGTTATCGTGCGTTACCATAAAAATCGTGGCGGAAAGCTTATTTCGTGCGTCCTCGAAGGAGGAAATCACGGCGCGGCTTGACTTCGAGTCCAGATTTCCGGTCGGTTCATCGGCCAAGATCATCAACGGTTCGTTGATCAGGGCACGTGCAACCGCAGCCCGCTGCTTCTCGCCCCCGGATATCTCGGCGGGATACTTGCTTTTAATATGGCCAATCCCAAAAAACTCGCAGAGCTCGTCCCCGCGCTGTTCCATTGCTTTGCTTGTATCTCCCCTTATAATGCGCGGCAGCAGGATATTATCCAGAACGCTAAGACCATCGAGCAGCATAAAATCCTGAAAAACAAAACCAAGTTTTTGATTGCGGACTTTGGCAAGGGAATCCTCGTTTAAGTTTTTCAATTCCTGTTCTCCCAGAGTAATTTGCCCTCCATCAAAAGGAATGTAGCAGGAAATACAATTTAAGAGAGTTGTTTTACCCGAACCGGAAGGCCCCATAACAGCGACAAACTCGCCCTGTGCCACCGTCAGGTTTACACCTTTGAGTACCTCATATGTCCCCATTTTGTATGATTTGCGCAGGTCTTTTACCTGAAGCATAATAAAACCACCTTTCTGTGCAACTATCCTACCTCAGTAAAGCGGTTAACGGATTTTGCTATGGCATATCTTGCTGTAAATTTGAAAGGTTTTGCATTGAGTTGATAAGTTTGTAAAGTTTTGCCGCCCTGATGTAATGATTTGCAGTCGGATATGAACAGCATGTTTTTATTTTGGCGGCTCTATGATAAGATTAAACAGGTATAGAAGGTGATGAAATGCTTCGGATAGGGATCTGCGATGATGAAATCGCTGCACGGGATACGCTCCGCCTTTCACTGGAACGTTTTCTTAAGGAAGACGAGGGGAAAGTTATATACGATTTTTCCTCTGGAGAGGGTGTCGTCAATTGGCTGACAAAACACTCCGGAGAATTAGACCTGCTTTTTTTGGATGTTGAACTAGGCGGAATTTCCGGGATGGAAGCGGCAAAACAAATCCGGCAGCAGTACACAAATCTAATGCTTGTATTTGTCACAGGATATGCCGACTTTGTTTTTGACGGTTATGCCGTGGGTGCGATGGATTATCTCGTAAAACCGATTAAAGAAGATAAGCTTTCACAGGTGCTTGTTCGTGCCCAAAAGCTTCTCGAATGTCAGCAACCTCAAACTTTTATCGTACATAATTCAGAAGGCTTGTACCGCATTGCCAAGAAGGATATCCTTTATTTATATAGTGATAAACGTCTGGTCAAGGTATTTACAGAAGCCCGTGAATATTCTTTTTATGGCAGACTGGATGACGCAGAAGCATCACTCGGTTCCGGCTTTGTCCGCATTCATCAACGTTACCTTGTTCGTGCGGGGGCAGTTTCTAAAATTGAGAAAAACAATGTCACTGTAGGTGATACCCGCCTGCCCATTAGTCGGACTTTGCAAAAGCCCGCCATGGCGGCGCTGGCCCGGAATATGATCGGAGGCGAAGCTCAGCCGTGAGTGTCGCAAAAATAGTTTTTAGAATACTCGATTATGTCTGTGGCTTTTTTGCACCATATATTATGCTTGTTTCTCTAGAACATTTTCTTCCGATCCGCGGAAAGCGCTGGGCTAAACCGGTGATGTACATTGGCTGCTGGCTGTTTGTCGGAATGGTTATTTATATTGGCGACCGTACGAATCTCCCGGGTGCCCTGATACCATTTGGTTTGGCAGTCTTTCTATGTTGCGAAGCTGATTGGCTTCAATGTCTGTCGATTACTTTAATTTTTGCAAGTCTTGGGCTGTCTTTTAATGCACTTGTGGACAGTTCTTTTATGCTGTGGGATATATCACACTATCTTCGCCTTCTGTTGTGGCTTGGTGTTTATTTCTCATTGAGGCGGTTTGCTCCGAAACAGGAATATAATCTGCCCCCGAGATTATGGGCGCTTATCGATGTCCTGACACTAACGCCTTTTGCAGCAACACTGATTACAGTTTTGCTGAGCCATGATATCGACAGGTTATCCGATAATATTCAAGGCTTTCTTTTACTCCTGGTGGTCACGCTTTCTTCCTTCGGGCTTCTGTGGGCGGTGGTGGTACTTGCTCGACAACAAAAGCTTGAACAGGAAAAAAGCTTTTATGAAATGAACCGGTTGTATTATAGAAATCTGGAACAGGAGCAGTTTCAGGTTAGGCGTCTGCGGCATGACATGGCAAACCATCTTCAGACAATGTCGGCACTGAAGGAGCCGGAATTACAAGAGTACATAAACGAGCTTATTTTTTCTCCGGCCATGGAACATGCGCAGAGGTCCTATGAAAACAATGTAGTCAATATTGTTATGGCTGCAAAAAAAGCAGTTATGGAGCAAAACAATATCAGAATGGATATAGAAATGTCGGTACCGCAGAAAATGCCTGTTCAGGCTGTAGATCTGTGCGCAGTTTTTGCAAACAGCATTGACAATGCAATTGAGGCTTGTGAAAAACTGCCAGAAGATCAAAGAAAGATCTCAATTAAGGCAAGAACGGATAAAGGCTTATTCGTTTTACAGGTGCAAAACCCTGTAAAAGGGAAAACAGTTATGGGAAATGGTATGCTCATTACGACGAAGCAAAACTCAGAGGCTCATGGCTTTGGGCTTGCCGGTATCCGGGAGATTGCCGTGCGGTACGGTGGATCTGTGGACATAACAGACGATGAGGGACAGTTTACGCTTCTTGTCTATTTCCCTTTAGATTAAAAAATAGTAATCCGGCAATTTAGTTTGACGGCGTTAAACAATTCTGAAAACGCACTATTTCATTGCTGTTCTTTTTAGAAAGTCAACAATTTAACAATTGATTTTAGGCAAACTTACTGAAAGGTAAGGGCACAAAGCTAAAGGGTCTAAGGTGCAAACGCATGATGCAGCCTGCTGCCGTGCCGCTACCGTGTAGCGGTCAGGCGTGATGAAGCGGACATCATTTTATTAATCGCTTTAATCGGTAACCTGTCAAAAAAAGTCTCATAGTACTTGGAATAATTATGGCCTGCCAAATAAAGCCTTTACATATTATTCCGTATATTTAAGTCACTTAATGGTTATCAATACTATCTACGAAATAGAGCGGTAATCAAGCTTTATGGATGTTACTTTAGCAGGAACATTGTATGGTAGGATTAACGAATCTTTGATATGCAGTAAATTATGAAAATGTATTTGTCCTAAAATTTCATAAATAAATCAAAAAGTGGCTAAGGCTTAAAACCTTAACCACTTTTCTTTTTTTGAATTACAACCACACCATTACAACGAAAAATCCATTACCCAAAATAGTGTTCTTATAATTCCCGTTTGGCGGAGAGGGCGGGATTCGAACCCGCGTGGCGTTGCCGCCAAACTGATTTCGAGTCAGCCCCGTTATGACCACTTCGATACCTCTCCATGTTAAATTGTTTTTCGCAGTCAGAAATCAAACCTGACGCAAAGTGTAAAAGCGATGAGTGCAAATTAATAAAATTACGAACCAGTTTTGTTATTACAACTGGCCTACTCTTAAAAAAGTATTGCTTAAATATTATACAATGATGTCGAACCTTTGTAAAGCTCGAATTTAATTATAGCAAGTATTATGCGAATTTTATACAAAATTAGGAAAAAGCACTATGCAAATATTAAAAAAGAAGTTACAATATAGAAAAAACAGGTAAGGGGTAATACAATGACATCGTCGGTGTTAAGCATGGGACTGTTCGGCTTAAATGCATATTGTGTAACTGTTGAGGCTGATGTGTCATCTGGATTGCCTGCATTTGACCTTGTCGGTTTGCCGGGAACAGCTGTAAAAGAGTCTAAAGACAGGGTCAGGGCTGCCCTTCAAAACTGTGGCATTGATTTCCCACACTCGCATATTACAATAAATTTAGCTCCTGCTGATATTCAAAAAGAATCCCCGATATATGATCTGCCAATTTTAATCGCGCTAGCCGCGGCAAGTGGGGAAATAAAAAAAGATTTAAAAGGTTATGTTTTTTTAGGGGAACTGTCGTTATTCGGAGAAATTAGGGCAATTGACGGTATTTTACCGATGCTTATGCAGGGCAAAAATTCAGGGTTAACTGATTTTTTTATTCCAGTAAGCAATGCTGCGGAAGCATCTATTCTAGAAGGTATAAATGTATATCCAATTAGTCATTTGTCACAGCTTTTATCATTTTTACGCGGTGAATCTGAGCTTAAACCTGCAGAACCAATGCATCTGTGTTTAAATAATGAACCGGATAACTGCAACGATTTCAGCGAAGTTGTTGGTCAAGAGCAGGTTAAGCGCGCGTTTGAAATTGCCGCCGCAGGTGGGCATAATCTTTTGATGGTGGGACCGCCAGGGTCTGGCAAAAGCATGCTCGCGAAGAGAATGCCTACTATATTGCCTCCTATGACAAAAGAGGAAATGCTTGAGGTTACAAAAATTTACTCATCCGAAGGGCTTCTTGATGGAGAACCATATGTTACAACACGCCCATTTAGGTCACCCCATCATACGATCTCGCCAGTTGCGCTTGCGGGTGGGGGTAAAAAAATACGTGCCGGCGAGGTTACACTGGCACATAACGGGGTCCTTTTTCTTGACGAACTCGCTGAATTTGCTAAAAATGCTCTTGATGTTTTACGTCAACCTCTCGAAGACGGAAAAATTACTATAAACAGAGCTTCAGGGGTTGTTTCATTTCCATCTAAATTGATGCTTATATGTGCAATGAATCCATGTAAATGTGGCAATCTAGGTCATCCGTATAAAAAATGTACATGCTCAGCTTCTGAAGTAAAAAGCTATTTATCTAGAATAAGCGGGCCACTGCTTGACAGAATAGACCTCCAGGTCGATGTTATGCCTGTAAGTTTTGATGCTTTAGAAAAAGGAAGGGCAGGCAGCACATCGGCAGAGATGCGTAAACGTGTTATAAAAGCACGGGGTATAGCCCAAAAAAGGCTAGCAAAGCATGGGCTGACATGCAACGCACAAATGCCACATGCCTTAATAAAGGAATACTGCAAAACTGATAAAGCGGCTACTGATTTATTAAAATCCGCTTTCAATGCAATGGGGCTTACCGCGCGCAGCTTTGACAAATTGCTCAAGCTTGCACGAACTGCTGCAGATTTGCGTGATAGTGACATAATTGAGGCGGCGGATGTTGCGGAAGTGCTTCAATATAGAATGTTAGATAAAAAGTACTTCGAACGAAAAAATATTTAATAATAGGATAATTTGTACATAACGGGCAGATAAAATTTCTGCCTTTTGTTATAAGTACACAGTATGCGGACATATCATGCTCAAAAATAATCAAAAACGTATAATCTTATTTTGCAAATGCCTTTATTATGCATTATTCTAAATCGGTAAAATTATATGCAATAGTCCGCACATGAGATACAAATTAAACATGTGTTAACATAAAATCTGTGGATAACCCTGTGCATAATGTGGATAACTTATGGACAAACCCTGAAACGCCCGAAAATACTGATGTAATTTTATACATTCCAGTTTCCTCCAGAATGTTATGTAACTTTTACGGAATAAGTAAAGTTTTACCTTTGATCTTAGGTATTTTGATACGATATTCTATATAATCGTCGCTTTCAGATTTGCTCGACTGTGCATTGATCCCTGATTGCTTCATTACAGCCACTGCATGATTTATTGTATTAACAAAAATGCGAACATCCCTGAATAAGGTTTTAGAGTGTTTTTTTTCAGACGGAGCTCCAGCTTCAAGCGTCTTAATTAATTTTTCTGTCTGTTCAACGTTAAGTCCTTCCGCAATCACTGTATTTAAAACTGATTCCTGTTGAAATACAGATGGCAGCTGCAATAGACTGCGAGCGTGCCGCTCTGTAAGTCCTGAAGCTTGGATTTTTTCACGCAAATAGTCAGGCAGTTTTAAAAGTCTTAATTTATTTGCAACTGCTGATTGGCTTTTACCAATGCGAATTGCTACGCTTTCCTGTGTAAGCCCATACGTTTCCATCAACCGGCGTATTCCTTCTGCTTCTTCAAAGAAATTAAGATCACAGCGCTGCAAATTCTCAATAAGTGCAAGCATTGATGACGATTGATCATCAATATTGCAAACAATGCAAGGAACTGTTTTAAATTCACACATCTTTGCAGCGCGAAGACGCCTCTCCCCTGCTATTAGTTCAAAAGTGCTGTTTTCTGATTTTCTTACTGTGAGCGGCTGCAAAATGCCATGCTGCATAATACTCATTGCAAGCTCTGAAAGGGAATCCGATTTAAAAACAGTGCGCGGCTGATTTGGATTTGGTATAATCTTTGAAACAGGAATTTCAACAATAGAACGCTCAGTTTTTATTTTTGTAAACAATACAATCACCTCCGGACAAGCCCATCATACCACAAACTGGAATAATTTTACATAAAACTATAAGACTTATAATGACAGAATATAAAAAAAATCCGCTTTTTATAGCGGATTTTTTGCAATTTGAGCTTGTTTTCTAGGGTATTTCGTTTGAATTTGCGATATTTTTTTTATAATAACAATGCTATGAATAATATCCGAAAAAGGAAGACTGATTTTTTTTGTTTCTATAAGTTTTCCTCCCAAAGTTCCGATTGCATTTTTAGCGTTTTCAACTTCGGCTTCAGCGTCGGGGCCTTTCATAGCAAGAAAATATCCGCCAACTTTAAGAAAAGGCAAACAATATTCACATAATGCTGAAAGATTTGATACTCCGCGGGCAGTTGCAATATCGTATTTCTCGCGGTGCGCTGGCGTACGGGATAATTCCTCAGCCCTGCCGTGTATCCCTGTTATACTTTGCAAATGTAATAGCCTTGCCGCATTAGTTAAAAAATCTATTCGTTTTGCGAGGCTGTCTAAAAGCGTCATTTCGATAGAGGGTAAAATTATTTTTATTGGAATGGAGGGAAAACCTGCGCCGCATCCTATATCGATCATTTTCATGTTCTCTTTTATAAGCCCTAATGTTAGCAATGAAAAACTGTCAAGGAAATGTTTAATCTGCACTTCATCATGATCAACAATTGCAGTCAGGTTCATATATTCGTTTACCCTTAAAAGCTCTTTCTCAAACGCAGAAAGACTGTTAAGCTCATTATCGTCAACATCAATCTTCCAAGTTGACAGACCATTTTTGACAAGATCCATGTCACTCAACGTCATTTCCTCCCTTACGCTGCATTAGATAGATTAGGAGAACTGATATATCTGCGGGATTTACACCTGAAATTCTTGATGCCTGACCTAAAGTTTTCGGCTTTATCTGAGAAAGCTTTTGTCTTGCCTCGATACGAAGCCCGCCAATAGCATTATATTCTATATCTTCCGGTAATAAACGCCGCTCGAGTTTTGCATTCTGAGCAACTTCTGAAAGCTGACGGCGGATATACCCCTCATATTTGATCTTTATCTCCACTTCTTCTTTCACATACCACGGAAGAAGCGGCCTCTCTGGGTCGGCAAAAGCAAGCCCATCATATGTGAGTTGGGGACGCCTTAATAGTTCATCCATGCGTATGCCGGAATGGAGCGGTGCAGTTTCAGATTCATTTAAATAAGCGTTTACTTTTTCAGACGGAGGCACAATAACGCAGTGCAAGCGCTCGATTTCGCCCCTTATTGCTTCTTTTTTACTTAGATAACGATCATATTCCTCTTCAGTTATAAGACCTATATCATAGCCTATCGGCATCAGACGTTCGTCAGCGTTATCCTGCCTTAATAAAAGACGATATTCGCTTCTGGATGTCATCATTCGGTATGGTTCATTAGTCCCTTTGGTAACAAGATCATCGATTAGAGTGCCGATATATGACCCGCTGCGCTCTAAAATGACAGGCTCTCTGTTAAGCAGCTTCAAAGCTGCGTTTATTCCGGCGACAAGCCCCTGAGCCGCTGCCTCTTCATACCCTGATGTACCGTTGAACTGACCGGCACCATAAAGCCCTGCTATTTCCTTGAACTCAAGTGTCGGATAAAGCTGAAGAGGATCACAGCAGTCATATTCAATAGCATATGCCGGCCGCATAATAGAAACATTTTCGAGTCCGCCAACAGTAGCATACATAGCGGATTGAACGTCAGTTGGCAGTGAACTTGACATGCCCTGAATGTACATTTCATCTGTTTGAAGCCCCATTGGCTCAATAAAAAGCTGATGCCTGTCTTTATCTTTAAAACGCACTACCTTATCCTCGATACTCGGACAATAACGTGGGCCGACCCCCTCTATCATACCGCTGTATAACGGTGAACGGTGAAGATTTGCCCGGATAATATCATGGGTTTTGGTATTGGTATACGTTAAATGGCATACAACCCTGTTTTTAAATTCAGACTGGCGGTCGGCGTTCGAGAAGGACATTGGAACTATGAAGGAGTCTCCCTCTTGAATCTCCATCTTTGAAAAATCAAGAGAGCGGCGATTAACGCGCGCGGGTGTTCCTGTTTTAAAGCGCCTTAAATTTACGCCGATTTCACGGAGTGCCTCGGATAACTCGTTTGCTGCAAACAGTCCGTCAGGGCCGCCGCTGTAAGATTTATCGCCAATAATTATCTTTCCGCGCAAGTATGTGCCGCTGCATACAATAGCGGCGTTAACGTTGTATATTTCATCGAGTCGTGTGACGACCGAACTGACTTTTCCGTCTTTCACATTTACGCGCACGATTTCTGCTTGTTTTAAATCCAGATTTTCCTGTTTTTCCAAAAATGATTTTGCATATGTCTGATACATACGCCTGTCTATCTGGCAGCGCGGGGAATGTATAGCTGGCCCCCTGCCGCTGTTCAGCATTCGGCTTTGAATGAAGGTTTCGTCAGAGGCTTTAGCAATAAATCCGCCTAGCGCGTCGATTTCTCTGACAAGATGCCCCTTTGCTGAGCCGCCTATACAAGGATTGCATGGCAGATTAGCAAGTGCATCAAGATTTAGTGTAAAAAGCGCGACATGAAGACCGAGTTTTGCCCCTGCAAGTGCAGCCTCAATTCCGGCATGTCCCGCCCCAATAACTGCAATATCGTATTCTCCCGCAATATAGCCCATTTATCTATTTCCCCACACAAAAGTTTTCAAAAATCCTGTCTATAATATCATCAGTAACAGTATCTCCTGTTATAAGTCCAAGAGAAGAAAGTGCATCGCGTACATCCAGTTCCGCAATCTCCGCCGGAATGCCGGAAAGCAGGGCATCCTTTGCTCTTAAAACCGCTTCTCTAGCTTTTAAAACCGCATTTTTATGTCTAATATTTGTCAGGTGCGGTTCACTATAATCAAAAGATATTTCACCGACAGCAGTTTTAACAAGTTTTTTAGAAAGTTTATCTGCTCCCTCGCCTGTCTTGGCGCTTATTTCAATTACATTATTAAAATGCTTATGAATTATTTCCCTATCTAAAGCATCTGGCAAGTCGGATTTATTTATAACCGCAATACACTTCTTGTCAGCGGTTAATTTTATAATGTCAAAATCCTCATCGGTAAGCGGCGCTGTCCGGTCAAAAACACATATAACAAGCTCTGAATTTAAAATTGCGTTTTTCGCGCGCTCAACGCCTATTTTTTCAACAGTCTCATTTGATTCACGGATACCTGCGGTATCGCTGATATTAAACAGTATACCGCCCACTTCAACTGATTCAGAAATGATATCCCGCGTTGTTCCGGCAATTTCCGTTACAATACTTTTCTCAGTTCCAGACAGCATATTTAGTAAAGACGATTTCCCAACGTTTGGTCTGCCGCATATCGCGGTTGGGATGCCGTCCTTAATTATCCTGCCGGTATTATATGATTCGATCAGCTCATCTATATCTGCTATTATTTTATTAAGATCATTTGCTGTTGATAATACATCAGGCTCTTCGATTCCCTCTGAAGAAAAATCGACAAACGCCATAATAGAGGCGTCTATATCTGCAAGCTGGCCGCGCAGTTTTGTAATGCGTCTGCGCAGAGAACCTGAAGCCTGTGAAAAAGCTTCCTTTGCGCCTAAAGAGCTTTTAGCTCCGATTATATCTATAACTGCTTCACTTTGTGAAAGATCCATTTTTCCGTTTAAGAAAGCCCGTTTAGTGAATTCCCCGCGCTCAGCCGGATATGCGCCGCATTCTATAAGTCTGTTAAGCACACGAGTAAGCAAAAGCACATTACCGTGACAGGAAATTTCAGCCACATTCTCACCGGTATATGAGTATGGCTCACGGAATATTGAGCAGACAGCATCATCAATACGTTCTCCGCTTTTATCGGTTACACTTCCAAAAACAGCGCTGTTTGCGGCATATTCGGTAAGCAATTTCCCGCTTTTGGGGTGAAATGCTTTGCCAGCTATTTTAATAGCGTCTGTTCCTGTCAATCGTACAACTCCGATAGCGGCATTTACTAAAGCAGTAGATATTGCAGCAACAGTAACCGCTTCCGACAATATTATCCCTCCCGGTATTAAATCAATAAGAACGGGGGCAGATCCATCCACCCCCGTTAAGTTTATCTATTAGGCTGTCTTTTAAACTTTTTGGGAAAATCCGGTCCGTTATATTTAACAACGACTCTTCTGTTAGGATCAACACCCACGGACGAGGTAGTGATATTTTTACTATCCTGAAGAGTTGAATGGATTATTCTGCGTTCATAGGGATTCATTGGCTCTAATGTAACGCTCTTCTTGTATTTTTCAACTCTTGCAGCAACTTTTTTAGCCAGAGCAGAAAGAGAATCTTCTCGCTTTTGACGGTAATTTTCAGTATCTATTGCAACCTTTACATACTCACTGCTGTTTTTATTAACAACAAGGCTTGTCAGATACTGTAATGCATCAAGGGTTTCTCCGCGCCGCCCAATGACGATGCCCATTTTTTCACCTTTTAGTTCAATGTTGACCCCGTCTTCTGCTGTTTTTGTTTCGATTTCTGCATCAACCTGCATAATATTCAACACTTCATGTAAGAAATTTTTACAGATATCAGCTGCACCATCTGGCTCAGATATTATTAGCTTTACTTTAGCATTCGTAGATATAAGTCCCAAAAAAGATTTTGACGGAGTTTCGATAACTTCAACTGTGACATTGTCACGATCAACCTTGAGTTCTGAGCAGCCGGCATTAATTGCGTCGTCAATTGTTTTGCCTGTGAAAATGTATTCTTTATTCATTTTCTTCCTCCTGTTCTGCAGAATCTTGTTCATCAACCTCGCCTGTACTTTCATTGCTGTCATTCAGCGACTGCAGAGGAGGCAACCCGGCTTTTTTTCTTCGATCATTTTTTTCAGCCAGCGTACGTGCTTCTATTTCAGCGGATTTTTTTGCTGCCTGTTCAGCCTTTCTGCGTTTTCTTGCCTCGACTGCTCGTTGCAGTTCAGCCTGTGCATCGGCAGCTGCTTTTGCAGGGCTGTAAAGTTTATTGAGGAGCAGCGTTTGGAATGCAGCCATTAAACTAGATATAGACCAGTAAATTCCAACGCCAATAGGAACTTGATAAGTAAACCAAAGCGATACTAAAGGCATGGTGATGTTCATCATTTTCATGGTGGAATTTGCTTGCGCGCCAGCACTGACATATTTACTGGATGCCTGTGATACAACACCCGACAAATAAGCAGTGAGACCGGCAAGAATTGGAATAATCAATGTATAAGGAGAATGGAAATTTGGACTGTCACCAAGATTAAATCCAAGAAAGTTTAAATTAATTATTTTTGTGCCTGCAGGCAATATATTTGCAACTAAATCCTTTTTATTCAACATGGCTTGAGCGATACTTACTTCATTATATCTGCTTGCAGCCTTTGTGATATTTAGCGCTTGTGATAATTTATTTATAGTATCCGACGGTAATTGCAAAATATAACTCAGCGGTCGAGTAATTATAATATACAATACATATATTATTGGCATTTGTATTACAAGAGGAAGACAGCCTGCCGCTGGATTGTGCCCTTCCTTTTGATACAACTCCATGATTTTCTGGTTTAAAAGGTTTTTATCATTAGCATACCTTTTGCGGATCAAATCTTCTTTCGGCTTTATTTTAATCTGGCGAAGCGTGCTTTTTTGCTGTTTAACTCCAAGAGGTATAAGAAGAAGTCTAACTATAATCGTAAATGCTATGATAGCTAGTCCATATGATCCGAATACTTGATAACATATACGTAAAACGAACCCTAATGGCTGAACCAAAATCAGGTCGAAGATATTTTTCATATAAACCTCCAACGGTTATATCGATTTTAATTATCTGTGCTGCTTTCGAGGCGGAACAGGATCAAAGCCGCCCTTTCCGAATGGATTGCACCTAAGAATGCGCCACAAAGCCAAAACCCCACCCTTAAATACGCCATGGGTTTCGATTGCCTCAATAGCATATTGTGAACAGGATGGAACATAACGGCAAGATGAAGGCAAAAAGGGCGATATCTGTTTTTTATAAAACAGGATCAGCGCTATCATCAATTTTTTCATTCTTTTCGCCCTTTGTAATTACGCCGATTTCCGAAAACATCTTTCTAAGTGACCGCAGCACTTGGTCACACCCGGCTGTGACACACCGGGTCCGAGCTACTAGAATAATATCAAAACCAGGATTTATTTCATTCTCCAATAATCTATATGCCTCGCGCATCAAACGTTTTGCTCTGTTACGTTCAACCGCACCGCCAAGTTTTTTACTGACTGTAAGGCCAAGGCGACCGGCTTTGCCGCGCGTTTTATATGCATATACGGCAACAAACGGGCCAACGATACTTTTGCCCCTTCGATACGCTCTTTTAAATTCAAAGTTTTTTTTGATTGCTGCTGTTTTCTTCATAAATTCTTAAAGGTGGATATTAAGCAAAAAGACCGAGTGGGTCTCAGTCTTAGTGTGATAATCTTGCTCTTCCTCTTGCTCTTCTGCGCGCCAGTACGTTTCTTCCGCCTGCTGTGTGCATTCTTTTTCTAAACCCGTGTACCTTGGCTCTGTGTCTTTTTTTAGGCTGGTATGTTCTAAGCATACAAACCCTCCTTTCGCGCTGTATATCATTTTATTATTAATCAAATACTTGGACAACCGCGTATACGGCAAAGAATATTATATCCATTATATATATAATTGTCAACTAAAATTTTACGTTATTGGCATATCGCATAAAGCGCGGCGGACAAGATCAAGTGCATTTGAGGCTGCTAAAGTACGGCGAAAACTTCTGTCTGCAGTAGAACGATAAATATGAATTTCTTTTGTATGGCTGAAATTTTTGGTTGATAAACCAATGAAAACAAGACCTACTGGTTTTTCTTCAGTTCCTCCGCCAGGTCCCGCTATTCCAGTTATGGAAACGCCTATATCAGCACCTGTTACATTTCGTACGCCGTCAGCCATCTCAATTGCAGTCTGGGCGCTCACCGCACCATATTCTTCAAGAGTTTCAGGCTTCACCCCTAGTTCTCTTATTTTTGCCTTGTTTGCATAAGTTATGAATCCATACTCAAAAACATCAGAAGCTCCTGCAATGTCGGTGATACGTTTAGCTAAAAGCCCACCTGTACACGATTCAGCAGTCGCCAATGTCATATGCTTTTCTTTCAATAGCTTAACGACGGTTTCCTCAAGACTATCGACATCGACGCCGTATACGTAATTTGACAGAGTCCTGCTTATTATCTTTATAGGTTCCTCGGTCATTTTAAAAGCTTCTTCTTTTGTCGGTGCTTTTGCTGTTACCTGAAGTTGCATTTCCCCTTCTTTTACATAAGGAGCTACAGTTGGGTTTTTGCTGTTTTGAAGAAGATCCGACAATTTATCGTCTACAGTTGCCTCCCAAATCCCGAATATACGGACGCTGCGTTTTACGATGACACTGTTGGACTTTTTTTGTAAATATGGTGATACATAATTATCAAACAGAGGACACATTTCACGTGGCGGTCCAGGAAGTAAAATGACTGTTTTTCCCTCGTTTTCAATGGCAAGAGCGTTCGCACTGCCCCATTCATTTTCAAATACGACAGCTCCTTCCGGCATTTGTGCCTGATGCAGGCTGTTTTCGGTTATTTCCTTTCCGGCACGTCCATAATATTCACGAACATGATTCATGCTTTGCTCATCTATCACAAGCTTTCGATTAAGCGCTTCCGCCACAGTTTGTTTCGTCATATCGTCATAAGTCGGTCCCAGTCCCCCGGTGAGGATTACGATATCGCTGCGAGATAGAGCAAGCGCCAGAATTTCCTTAAGTCTAGGTCCGTTATCGCCGACAACAGTCTGATAATAACAGTCGATTCCAAGATCCTTGAGTCCCAGCGCAATATGCTGCGCATTTGTGTTCACAATATTTCCAAGCAAAAGCTCGGTTCCTACATTAATAATTTCAGCTTTCATATAATGCTCCATTTACCGTTACCACGGTCTCCGCTTTTAGGGCAAGCGGCGCCCCAAATTCATTTATGGATTTATTCTGATTATTTTTGCATTTAATATGGCTTCTTCAAACATAGCATCTGCACCCACCATTTGCTCTGCTTCTCTAACCTCTGTTAAATTAGGGTTAGTTTTTGGGTGCTTCGGAGAAAACAATGCGCAGCAATCCTCATATGGTTCAATTGATATATCAAAAGTATCTATTTTGCGCGCGAAGGTAATTATATCCTCTTTGTCAAGTCCAATTAAAGGACGGAATACCGGTAAGGATACAGCATCGTCCGTTGCCGCTATAGCCGGCAATGTCTGGCTTGCAACCTGAGCTAGGCTTTCGCCTGTAACGATGGCGCCGCCGCCCCGTTTTTCACAGATCAGCTGAGAAATACGGATCATACATCTGCGCATTACAAGCGTAAACAGATTCTCCGGACACTTTGCATTAATCTGCATCTGAATATCCGTAAAAGGAACTACAACAAGATCAAAAGGTCCGGCATATGATGCTACACGCTGCGCAAGTCTAGCCACTTTATCCGTTGCGCGGTCAGAGGTATACGGAGGAGTGGAAAAATATACTGCTGTAAGAGCCATGCCCCTGCGTGCCATAAGATAACCTGCTATGGGGCTGTCTATTCCTCCAGACAGCATCAAAACACCTTTTCCCGAGGTGCCCGCCGGCATGCCCCCTGCCCCTGGCACTCCGCCTGCGTGAACATATGCCGCTTTATCCCTTATTTCAACAACAACTTGGATTTCGGGGTTGTGTACATCCACGGTTAAATTGGGGAATGCTTCAAGAAGAGCGGCGCCTACGTCACGGCATATTTCAGGTGATTTCAAATAGAAGTGCTTATCACTGCGTTTTGCCTCAACTTTAAAAGTTTTTACAGAAGAAAGACGCTCGTTTAAATAGCTGACGGCAGTCCTAACGATGCTTTCCATATCCTTTTCTGTTTCAGCTGCTGTGACAACTGTTGCAATGCCAAACACTTTTTTCAGGCGTGACTGGGCTTTTGTTATGATATTTTCCTCAAAAGGACCTGAATCTTCGATATTTTTAGGTATAATATATAGCGTTGATTGTATTGCATATATATGAAAAGACCCGATGCCATTTAAAGCGTGTTTAACATTTTTTATCAGAACGGACTCAAAGTACGATCTGTTGAGTCCTTTAAGAACAATCTCCCCATATTTTGCAAGCAAAATCTCTTTCATGTTTACCCCATTAATTACTTTTTGATTTTAATTCTTTTATACATTCTTTTAGTGTCTCTATAAGTATATCGGCTTCTTCCAAAGTTGTATCGTCGCTGAAACTGACCCTAACCGCACTCTCAATTCTTTCTTTGCTAAGTCCCATTGCCTTTAACACATAACTTTCAGCACCTTTTCGTGAGGAGCATGCAGATGTGGTAGAGACGTAAATATCTTTGCTTTCAAGAAAATGCAGAACAGTTTCACTCTTAAGCCCAGGCAGTGAGATATTAAGAATATAAGGTAACCCATTATCAGGGCTGTTAACTATAATATTAAGGTCTTTGAGTCTATCGGTAATATATTTGCGAAGCTCAGAAACTCGTTTATAACGTTCTTTTATGCTCGGCATTATTTCATGTATTGCGGCACCCATTGCCGCAATAGCCGGTGTGTTTTCCGTTCCGCTACGAAGGCCTTTTTCCTGACCGCCTCCATACATTACCGGCAAAAGGTTTATTCCCTTTTTTATATAAAGTGCTCCAGCACCTTTAATTCCGTGAAATTTATGTGCAGACATTGACAAAAGGTCTACGTTAAGCGCTGAAACTGAATAGGAAAGTTTTCCTGTCGCCTGCACTGCGTCGGCATGTATAATTGGAGATACTTTTTTACTTCTGCAAACTCCGCGAATAAGATGAACCGGGTTAATTGCCCCTGTCTCATTATTGACCAGCATAATACTTATTAAAATTGTATTATCATCAACAGCATTTGCGAGTTTCTCCATGTTAATTGTGCCCTCAACTGTCGGAATGTAAACCACCTCAAAGCCTTCATCTTCAAGAGCTTTAAAGCAGCGCAGCACAGAGGGATGTTCGCTGTCTGATGTGATTATCCGATTACCACTACGCTTATGAGCCCTTGCTGCCCCAATGATTGCCAGGTTATTAGCCTCTGTGCCTCCTGAGGTAAATAAAATTTCTTCAGGCTGTGCAGAAATTGCTTCTGCAATAAACCTTCGAGCCTGTTCTACCGCCTTTTCCGCATCGTGACCGGCTTTATGCAGGGAGGAAGGATTTCCGTATAGCTTCTCGAACATTTCATTTGCTGCCTTGATTGCAGTTGCACTTGGGCGTGACGTCGCAGCGTTATCAAGATAAATCATTTAATGTACATCCTTTTTTACGATCGATTACCAGTATTATATACCGTTTGCTATTTTTATTCAATTCTGCGTGTTGTTTTTTTCACTGTTTTGATTTATAATACTTTAGATAATGATTAGGGGCGGTGATATGCTGGTGACAAAAACAGTGGCAGTTGCAAATCAGAAGGGCGGAGTAGGTAAAACGACAACAACTGTTAATTTGGCAGCAGCATGCGGCGCAGCGGGGAAAAAAGTGCTTCTAATAGATGCCGACCCGCAGGGTAATACCACCAGCGCTTACGGCTATTTTAAGAAAAGCGCTGAACAAAAGACTACATACAGCGTACTCACCGGAGAGGCTGAAATCGAATCAGCAATTCAGCGAACTAACTTTAAAAATGTCAGCATATTGACTTCCAATGTCGATCTTGCAGCCGCTGAAATCGAACTTGCTGAAATTTCCGGACGTGAATCTGTTTTAAAGCATGCTTTAGAAAAAATTAAAGAAGCATATGACTTCATTTTTATAGATTGTCCGCCTTCATTAAATCTTATAACAATAAATGCCCTTACGGCGGCTGATTCGGTTCTTGTTCCTATTCAATGTGAATTTTTTGCACTTGAGGGACTTTCACAGCTTATGAATACGGTGAGACGTATTAAGAAACTTTACAACCCCACACTCGATATCGAGGGGGTTTTGCTTACTATGTACGACGGAAGGCTTAATCTGACGCTTCAGGTTGCAGGCGAGATAAAAAAATTTTTCCCTGGAAAAGTGTTTAAAACAGCCATACCTCGCAATGTACGCTTAAGCGAGGCGCCGAGTTATGGTATGCCTGTAATCTATTTTGATAAATACTCAAAAGGTGCCGAAAGTTATACTGAACTTGCGGCAGAGTTTATAAGAAAGAACAGAAAGTAAGGTGAGTGAATGGCGGTCAAAAAGGGGCTTGGAAGGGGAGTAAGCGCAATTTTTGAGGAAAACGGCGCTGAATTTCCAACTGAAAAAGGAATGGTCAAGGAAATAAGAATTTCAGATATAGAACCAAATCGTGATCAGCCAAGAAAAGTTTTCGATAATGAACAACTGACGGAATTATCAAACTCAATTGCTGCTAACGGTGTACTTCAGCCAATTTTGGTTCGTGAAATAAATGGCCGCTATCAGATTATTGCCGGTGAAAGGCGATGGAGAGCAGCGAAGCTAGCCGGTCTTAAGGAGATTCCTGCGGTTATTAGTGATTTGGCTGAAGACAAAATCATGGAAGTTGCACTGATAGAAAATCTTCAGCGTGAGGATTTAAACCCGCTTGAGGAAAGCCGCGGCTATGCCGTTTTACAAAAAAAATATGGTCTTACACAGGAGGAAATAGCCGCAAGGGTCAGTAAGTCCCGACCTGCAGTTGCAAATGCGCTGCGCCTGCTTACACTTCCTGATAAAGTTCTGGATATGATATCACGCGGCTCTGTTTCTGCGGGACACGCAAGGGCGCTTCTATCGCTCAAGGATCCATCAGATATGGAGGCTCTTGCTGCAAGGATAGAACGGGAGGGATTATCTGTCCGGGATGCAGAGCGAATTGCAAGGCAAATGGCAAAAGGGCAAAAGCCGCCTTCAAACAATAAGCCGGCAATGGAAACGTTTGTGACTGAAGAGCTTGAAAAACAGCTCGGGAGTGTATTAAAGAGAAAGGTAAAACTTCAGGCAAAAAGTAAAAATAAGGGCATAATGGAAATTGAATATTACAGTAATGATGATTTAGAAGAACTTCTTCATACATTAGGAATTGAAATTGAATTATAATATAAGGGTAGTAAAGAATGGAAAGTAATAATCAATCAATGCAGGAAAAAGAACTTGAAGAAAAACGCACGAAAAAAACAAAGCGTGATCTGCAGATATATATTATCGTTTTTTTTGCTATAGTTATTGTTCTAATCATTTTTTCAGGGCTTATTCAGCAGCGAAACATGAGAGAAATGCAGTCAAGCCAGCAAAAGTATCAGGAAGAACTTGAAAAAACAAAAACAACCCTTACTACGAATTCTTCTGCGCTAAAGGACTTGCAGGAGAATTATCTAGCACTTCAGAAATCCTATGATGATCTTCAGGCGCAAAATAAACAGCTTCAAACTCAAGCAGATTCTATGACAGCAGACAGTGCTTCGGCTAACGAAACAATTTCTTTGTATGAGTCGCTTCTTGAGGCACGTCGCCTGAATTTGGTTGGAAAAAACAAGGCAGCAAGAGAACTGCTTAACGGAATTGATAAAGCAAAGCTTACCGGAAATGCTCTGAAATTATTCGAAGAGCTTGATAAAAAGATCAAAAGATAAAGCATTTTGGGAGGAGTGTCTTCATGTTAGACATAAAAATGATTAAAGCAGAGCCAGCTAAGGTAAAAGCTCGCCTTGCAAGCCGCCAGAAAGATTATTCTGCTGAGATTGACGAAATACTTGAACTGGATGCAGCCCGCAGAGATTTGATTTTTAAAAATGATCAGTTAAAGGCTGAGCAAAATAGGGTTTCAAAGCTCATCCCTCAGTATAAAAAAGAGGGAAAAGATGTAGACAGCGTAATGCAGGAAATGAAAAAGCTCAGCGAAACGATAAAATCAGATGACGAAAAGATAAAGGATTTAGATAATAGAATCGAAAAGCTGATACTCTGCATTCCCAATCTGCCTAACGAAAAAGTTCCTTACGGAAAAGACAGTGATGAAAATTTAGAGCTTCGTAAGTGGGGAACTCCACGAGATTTTGATTTCACACCGCTTGCCCACTGGGATATTGGAAAGGCTCTTAAAATCCTTGATCCTGAAACCGCCGCAAAAGTTACTGGAGCACGTTTTCATTTTTATAGGGGTGCAGGCGCGAGACTTGAACGTTCAATATACAGCTTCTTTTTAAATCATCACACTGAGAAAAATGGTTATACTGAGATTTTTCCGCCATATATGGTAAACAGAGCTTCTATGACTGGTACAGGTCAGCTCCCGAAATTTGAAGAAGATGCTTTCAAACTTGCAAATATGGACTATTTTCTTATTCCTACTGCAGAAGTCCCTGTTACAAATATGCATAGGGATGATATATTAGATAAATCAGTTTTACCAATTAAATATTGCGCTTATTCAGCATGTTTCAGAGCTGAAGCGGGAAGTGCCGGAAAAGATACACGAGGACTTATAAGGCAGCATCAATTCAATAAAGTTGAACTTGTTAAATTCGTTTCTCCGGAAACTTCATACCAGGAGCTTGAATCTTTAACTAATGACGCGGAAAGCGTTTTGCAAGCGCTGGGACTACCGTATAGAGTGGTAAGGCTTTGCAGCGGGGATCTTGGTTTTTCATCCGCTATGACTTATGATATCGAAGTTTGGATGCCATCATACAATCGCTATGTTGAAATTTCTTCATGCTCGAATTTTGAAGATTTTCAGGCAAGAAGAGCAGGAATTAGATTTAAAGAAACGCCAACATCAAAAGCTGAATTTGTTCATACATTAAATGGTTCGGGTGTTGCTGTTGGGCGCACAGTTGCGGCAATCATTGAAAATTACCAGAATGCAGACGGCAGCGTTACAGTTCCTGATGTATTGGTTCCATACATGGGCGGAATGAAAGTTATAAAATAAGTTATAAGCTGACAGACGCTCGAAAAGGGCAGGCATACAAAGAACAGGCGCTCGTCGCTGTATGTAGATACAGCAGGGCGCCTGTTCTGAAGTAAGCAAAAGTGCCCCCGGTACGGGGACGCTTACGCCATTTTGCGTTTACAAACCGTACCTGTGGAGCGCGCTTAAAGACTCGAAACTTCAATTTGTCTTTTGATCTATATGTAATCGCTTTTGCGGTGCGCGTACTTTTTCGACAGTCTGACAGCGGATTTTATTTCCGCTGTTTTTTTATTAATATTTTTATAAAAAATAGTATATGCTTATATTGTTAAATATATTGACAAAGCGCCAATAGTATATTACAATATTCCCATAAAGGAATATAGGGGGCTATAAGGTGAATGAAAGTTATCAAAAATATGAAAAGCGTGCTGAAATATTAAAGGCTCTTGCACATCCTGTCAGGTTGATGATACTTGATCTACTTAGGCAAGATAATAAGATTAATGTCACTGACTTATGCAGGCAGCTTGATATACCACAGCCGACTGTATCAAAACATTTATCAGTCTTACGCAATGCGGGGATAATAAACTGTGAGCGAGATAAGCTTATGCGTTGTTACTGTATAGACTGCAAACACCTTGAGTCGCTTATATCCTTAATAGTGGAAAAATAACGGAGGTAGGAAAATGAAATAAGTAAACAATATTGACGAATTAGATAAGGAAGTTTTTAACAACAATAAACCAGTAGTGGTGGATTTTTACGCTGACTGGTGCGGGCCGTGTAAAATGATTGCTCCTATTTTAGAGAATATTGCAACGAACAGGGAAACTGAGGTGGACGTTGTAAAAATCAACGTTGATAATTTTGGGGAGATTGCAATGAAGTATGGAATTATGAGCATTCCTACATTAATGTATTTCAAAAGCGGAGAGCCAAAACAAAAAACAGTAGGATATATACCTGAAAATGAAATAAACGCAAAAATAGACAATCTTGTAAACTCATGATTTTTTATTAAAATAAATGCTCTCCTTATATGATGGAGAGCATTTATTTTAATATTTATTTTACATATTTATTTTTATGTATTATAATATTATTTATTTTAAAAACGGAGGCTGCAATGAGAATCAACGAGCTTTATAAGCAGAAGAAAACGGTAGTATCTCTTGAGATTTTCCCACCAAAAAAGGACAGCGGAGTAACTACACTTTACGATACGCTGCGAGAAATTAAAAATTTGGCTCCTGATTTTATCAGCGTGACATATAGTGCCGGAGGAAGCGGAAACAGTGAAAAAACTGTTCAAATCGCCTCAGATATTAAAAAAGTATACGGTATCGAATCAATGGCGCATCTGACATGTATAAAAGCCGAAGAAGATGATATAGATCGTTTTGCAGAAAGCCTCCTGCAAAATGGTGTCGATAATATAATGTCTCTGCGTGGGGATATTCCTGCCGGCAACACTGATCCATTAGGGCAATTCCGCTTTGCTAAAGATCTCATAAGTTATATTAAAGAAAAGTACCCTACTTTTTGCATAGGGGCAGCAGCATACCCTGAAGGACATATTGCCTGTGATAATCTTGACCTCAGCCTCGATCATCTTAAAGAAAAGGTAGACGCAGGCGCCGAGTTTCTTGTGACACAGCTGTTTTTTGATAATGATTATTTTTACAACTTTTATGATAAAGCCTTGAAAAAGGGTATTAATATACCGGTTTCAGCTGGTGTCATGCCGATTCTGAGTCGCAGTCAGATTGAAAAAATGATATTTATGTGCGGAGTCTCGCTTCCTTCCGGTATCGTTAGACTATTAAACAAATATGAAAGTGATCCAGTAAGCCTAAAAAAAGCCGGAATAGACCATGCAGTAAATCAGCTTCTAGACCTTTGCGAACATGGAGTTCCTGGGGTACATATATATACGATGAATCAGCCGGATATAGCTAAAGAATGCATGCAAAAAGTCAGGGAGGTGATTTAAATATTATATTTAAAAGAAGAAGTGCTTAGATACCTTGGATATAAAAAGGGCAACCTTTCCCCGGAAATATCACTTATGGTAGATGAGTGTATAGATGAATGCCGAAAGATATCAAAACCCAAGAAAGTATGGAGAATGTTTGATATTATAGGCAACGGTGGAGAACTAATGCTGTCAGGCACAGAATTATTGCTTCCCGGTAAAGATTTAAAATATTATATAGCTAAAGCTGGAAAATGTGCGGTTCTTGCAGCAACATTAGGTTTAGCTGTTGATACAAAGATATTGGAGCTTCAGCATACTGATCTTGCCAAAGCGGTTGTTTTTGACGCATCGGCAACTGCACTGGTAGAGAAATTATGCGATGAAATAAGCGACGAGGTTGAAAAACAGGTCAGTAATGAAGGGCTGTTTACAGGTTATCGCTACAGTCCAGGGTATGGAGATACTCCGCTTGATATACAAAGAAAAATATTAGATATATTAAATGCGGGAAGACTAATCGGTCTTTATGCAAATGAAAGCTGCATTCTTACCCCAAGAAAGTCTGTAACAGCTTTTATTGGTATATTTAATGAAAAAATTTCTGCAGGCGGCTGTGAAATATGTTCAAGGCGGAACAGTTGTACCTATAGAAAGGAAGGTAAAATCTGTGGAGTTTAGAGAATTCCTAAACAACAAAATAGTTCTATTTGACGGGGCAATGGGAACCATGCTTCAGCAGAACGGACTTAAGACAGGGGAACTTCCTGAAAAGTTTAATATAACACATCCTGAGGTTGTAACCCATATTCATCAGGAATATATAAAGGCGGGAAGCGATGTAGTTACAACTAATACCTTTGGCGCCAACGCATTAAAGCTTTCTATTGAGAATCTGTCTGTAGAAAAGGTCATCACATCAGCTGTCCAATGTGCAAAAAAAAGCGGGGCAAAGTACGTTGCTCTTGATATTGGGCCGTTGGGTGAGCTTTTAGAGCCAATGGGTACGCTGACTTTTGAACGGGCATATAAATTATTTTCAGAACAGGTTACCGCTGGAGCCGCGGCAGGGGCAGACCTTATAATTATAGAAACACAATCAGACATACTTGAGGCAAAGGCCGCAATTCTTGCCGCTAAGGAGAACAGCGATCTGCCTGTAATCTGTACAATGTCTTATGAAGAGGGTGGAAGAACTTTTATCGGAACTGATGCTGTAACAGCTACAATATCGCTCTGTTCACTTGGTATTGATGCAGTCGGGGTCAATTGTTCGCTGGGGCCTAAAGAGATGCTTCCTGTAGTAGATACGATTTTAAAATATGCGAACGTGCCGGTCATTGTTCAGCCAAATGCAGGTATCCCGCGAAATGAAAACGAACATACAGTTTACGATATATCACCAGAGGAGTTTGCATCTTATATAAGCATAATGATAGATAATGGCGTTTCTATGGTAGGCGGCTGCTGTGGGACAACTTCTCAGTTCATAGCGGATTTGGCCGCTCTTACAAACCGAAAACCTGCAAAAATCAAAAAAAATCTTATTCCTGCTGTAACATCATCACTGAAAACAGTTTTATTAAGCGGTAAAACAACTGTAATTGGAGAGCGTATTAATCCAACAGGCAAAAAGAAACTAAAACAGGCGTTAAAAGAAAACGATTTTGACTATATCGCTAATGAAGCTATTAATCAAACAAACGCAGGGGCAAATGTTCTCGATGTCAATGTCGGGCTTCCTGAGATCAATGAACCTGAAACGATGAAGCACGCTGTAAAGGAAATACAGGCAGTTTCGTCACTTCCTTTGCAGATAGACAGCTCTGATATTAATACAATAGAGGCTGGCGTTCGAGTATGCAGGGGTCGCCCCATAATCAATTCAGTAAACGGCAAAAAGGCAGTTATGGAGAGGGTTTTCCCGATTGTTAAAAAATATGGCACAATGGTTGTTGGTCTTACACTTGATGAAAAAGGAATTCCCGAAACCGCAGAGGGACGTTTAAAGATTGCTGAAAATATTATAAGTACAGCAGCTGAATATGGCATACCAAAAGACAGCATCGTCATTGACTGTCTGGTTTTGACCGCAAGCGCACAGCAATCTCAGGTAATGGAGACCCTAAAGGCGATAAAACTTGTAAAACAGAAACTGGGAGTACTTACAGTCCTCGGCGTGAGCAACGTATCTTTCGGGCTTCCCTCAAGGCCGCTAATCAACAGCACCTTTTTAGCCGCAGCTTTAGGCGCGGGACTTGATGCTCCGATTATAAATCCTCTTTCTTCTGAAATAATGTCAGTGATCGACACATTTCGCGTCTTAAATTATGAGGATAAAGATGCAGCGTCTTTTATAAATAAATATTCCGGAGAAAATAATGCATTAATAAAAACTGAAATGCTTTCTAATATAAGTTTATATGACATAATATTGCAGGGGAGAAAAGATGAAGCGCAAAAAGCGGTAAGAGAACTATTAAAAACTGATGCTCCGCTCGATATAATTAACAAAATTTTTGTTCCGGCACTAAATCATGTTGGCAGCGCTTTTGAAAAGGGCGAGCTGTTTTTGCCCCAGCTTATCCGGTCAGCTGAAACGGTTAAAAACGCTTTTGAAATAATACGTGATAATATGAATCTTGCAGAATGCGGCACTTCTAAAGGCAAGGTTATTCTTGCTACTGTAAAAGGTGATATACATGATATCGGGAAAAATATCGTTAAAATGCTGCTGCAAAGTTACAATTATGAAGTAATAGATCTGGGAAAAGATGTTGAAATCAGCACTATTATAGATGAGGCAAAAAAGAACGATATACGTCTTATAGGTCTCAGCGCCCTAATGACAACAACGGTTAAAAGCATGAAGGAAACAATAGAATCGTTGCACATTTATAAAATCCCATGCAAAACAATGGTAGGAGGAGCAGTTCTTACACCCGAATATGCAGATATGGTTGGCGCAGATTTTTATGCAAAAGATGCAATGGATGCGGTTAAAATAACAGAGTCAGTTTTTAATTAAAAAAAGGAAAGAGCCTTTCAATTGAAAGACTCTTTTTTTATCTGCAGAATACGTGTTTACCGATTCTTGTAACGATCGGCCGGCTGCGTATCCATGAATTCGTTGCTGTTGCAGGATTGTAATAATAAATACATCCATAAGTCGGATCAACCCCGTTAAGTGCGTCGCGCGCTGCTCGGTAAGCACTTTCTGTAACTGCTACGTTGATTTGTCCATCTACGATAGCAGTAAAAGCTCCCGGTTGGTATATAACCCCTGCAAGGGTATTCGGGAAAGAAGGGTGATCCACGCGGTTCATTATAACTGCGCCGACAGCGACCTGCCCTCTATATGGTTCTCCCCGTGCTTCCGCGGATATAATTTTAGCAAGTAAATTGATATTATTGTTTGATGATGTAGAACCAGTATTAGCGTTTATACCAAGAGCGTAAAAAGTTTGCTTGCCAACTATCCCGTCAGGCGTTAGACCATTTTTCTTTTGAAAGTAGATAACCGCACTCCTGGTTTTTGAACCATATATGCCATCGACAGCACCCTTATAGTAGCCCCAATTGCGAAGCCTCGTCTGCACTTGCCTTACTTGTTCCCCGCTTGAGCCGGTCCTAAGTGCTGTATCAACAGCATTCGTATTTGCCATATATCGAGCAAATAAAATAACAGCTATATTAAGAAGTACAAAAATAATAAATCTGTAAACAGCTTTTGCTTTTTTTACATTGCTAAACATAGAGAAACTCCTCCCTGTATACATATTTTTAAACAGGAGAGGAGTTTTTATTCTTTATTGTTATTATTAGTCTATTGGCATGTTTTGGTTAGCCAATATCCTTCGAGTCAATTTCTTGCTTGATTTTGGCAGTAAATTCGTCAAGTGTCATTGTACCCAAATCGCCGCTTTTTCTATTTCTTACTGCGACTAAACCTTCCTGAGCCTCTTTCTCACCAACGACAAGCATGTATGGAACTTTCTCAAGCTGAGCGCTTCTGATTTTATATCCTATCTTTTCACTGCGATCATCGAGTTCAGTTCTGATACCAAGACTTTTAAGCTTGTCAGAAACTGATTTTGCATAATCAATCATTTTCTCAGAAATAGGAAGTACTTTGACTTGAATCGGGGCGAGCCATGTCGGGAAGGCACCGGCATATTTTTCAATTAAGAGTGCCAGCGTTCTCTCGTAACAACCGATTGAAGTTCTGTGTATTACATAAGGATATTTCTTTTTGCCGTCTTCATCAATGTAAACCATCTCAAAACGCTTTGCAAGCTGAAAATCGATCTGTACAGTAATAAGGGTATCTTCTTTACCATAGACGTTTTTGATTTGGATATCAAGCTTAGGGCCATAAAATGCAGCCTCGCCGGAAGCTTCCGTATATTTGATGCCAAGATGATTCAAAATGCCCCTCATGGTATCTTGAACGCTTTCCCATTCTTCTGGTGAACCGATATACTTTTCTTTGTTGTTTTCATCCCATTTTGAGAAACGGTAAGATACATCTGAGTCAAGTCCGAGTGTTTTTAACATAAATAGCGCAAGGTCGACACAGCCCTTAAACTCTTCCTCAAGCTGATCAGGACGGCAGGCAAGATGACCCTCTGATATAGTAAATTGGCGTACACGGATAAGTCCGTGCATCTCACCTGAGGATTCATTGCGGAACAGCGTTGAAGTTTCATTTAAACGCATGGGAAGATCACGATAGCTTCGCATTGCTGCAAGATAAACCTGAAATTGGAACGGGCAGGTCATTGGACGGAGAGCAAATACTTCTTTATCAGTTTCTTCGTTGCCCAGAACAAACATACCCTCACGGTAGTGATCCCAGTGTCCCGAGATTTTATAAAAATCACTTTTTGCTAAAAACGGGGTTTTGGTCAGCTGATAACCGCGTCTTTCCTCTTCGTCTTCAACAAAACGCTGTAACAGCTGAACAACTTTTGCGCCCTTTGGCATAAGGATGGGAAGCCCCTGACCTATATAATCAACTGTGGTAAACAGTTCAAGTTCGCGTCCAAGCTTATTGTGATCGCGTTTTTTTGCTTCCTCGATTCTTGCCAGATGCTCTTCAAGGTCCACAGCTTTGGTAAAAGCGGTTCCGTATATTCGCTGAAGCATTTTGTTTTTGGCATCGCCCTTCCAATATGCTCCGGTGCATTGGGTAAGCTTATAAGCTTTTATTTTACCTGTAGATAGCAAGTGTGGGCCTGCACAAAGATCAGTATATTCACCCTGTTTATAAAAAGATATGACTTCGCCTTCGGGAAGCTCTTCTATAAGTTGGACTTTATAGGGTTCATTTTTCTCTTTCATAAACTTCACTGCCTCGTCACGCGGCAGTTCGAAACGCTCGATCGGCAGATTTTCTTTAATGATTTTTTTCATTTCAGCTTCAATTTTAGCCATGATTTCAGGCGTAAAAGCTATATCTGTATCAAAATCATAATAAAATCCACTGTCGATTGAAGGACCTATCGCAAGTTTAGTATTTGGATACAACCTTTTTACAGCCTGAGCCAAAATATGCGAAGTCGTATGCCAATATGTTTTCTTGCCGCCTTCATCATCGAAAGTTAAAAAGTTGAGATTACAGTCAGAGTTTACTGGAGTTCGAATATCTTTAACATCGCCGTCAATATCAACAGCAAGGGCAGCCCTTGCAAGTCCTTCACTAAGTGATTTTGCAATTTCTAAAGCGGACGTGCCTTTTTCAAACTCTTTTACTGCGCCGTCCTTTAATGTAATGTGAATCATAATATCCTCCTGCGTGCGCAACCGGCACACTTTCTACAAATTATTATTTTTATTTTAAGCTTATATAATTAGTGTGTCAATACAAAACGAGGACAATCCGCTAAATTGATACGGCAGTTTGCACAAAACGCCTTTACAAAGATCGTGTTTTTTGTTATCATAAACTATATAGGATTTTTTGATGGACAGGCGGTGTGCATATGCCTGACGTAAAATTTATTGCGATTGCATCCGGCAAGGGGGGCGTTGGTAAAACAACGGTATCGGCGGGACTTGCTGAGGCGTTTGCGCACCTCGGTAAAAAAACGCTTGCTGTTGATGCCGACCTTGCCTTTAGAAATCTTGACTTAATGCTCAATGTCAAGGATGGCGGAATATTTGATCTTGATGATGTGATCGAAGAACGCTGTAGACTTGAAGATACTATCTGTGCAAGCGGATTCTGTGAAAATCTTTGGTACATGCCGGCAACACTTTCAAAAACCAATTCTGAAAAAATTGATTCCGTTTTTATGCGTGAATTTCTTAAAATTTTAAAATCACGCTATGATATATTGATCTTCGATACCGCTGCTGGGCTAGGAAAGTCATTTGAGCTTTTTGCGCTCAACTCTGATGTTGTTTGCATTGTTACTACACCGCACAGAGCCGCTATGCGCGACGCTGAAAGGACTGCTGAAGTTCTGGCAAGTAAGGATATTCCAGCCTATCTTGTCGTAAATATGGTAAATCCCGCTCAAATACAAAACCATTCTGCGCCAAATATAGATGAAATAATTGATTCAGTAGGGCTTCCGTTAATAGGACTTGTTCCGGCTGACAATAAAGTTCCGGGCTGGCAAAACAATGGGATTTCGGTTTATTCCGCTCAGGGCAGTCGCTTGCGGCAACAGCTTTGTGATATGGCTGCTCGTCTAACTGGTATGCATCGCACCTTAACAAAATTCTGGTGATAAAGGAGTAGGTTATGAATATTGCACTGATTGCTCACGATAAGAAGAAAGAGCTGTTGATCCAGTTCTGCATAGCATACTGCGGCATTTTAAACCAGCATTCGCTGTGTGCCACGGCTACAACCGGACGTCTTGTTGCTGAGTCGACAGGACTTGATATATTCTGTTTTATGGCAGGACGCAGCGGCGGAACGCAGCAGATCGGAGCAAGGATCGCGTATAACGAAATAGACCTTGTTATATTTTTCAGAGATCCTTTAGCGGATGATTCGCTGCAGGCGGATGTTGAAAATATTATTAAGTTATGTGATACAAACAATATTCCTATTGCAACTAATGTCGCTACCGCTGAAGTTCTTATTCAGGGACTGCAGAGGGGCGATTTTGAATGGCGAGATATTGTCAATCCTAAAAAGAAGAGGGAGACGCTTTGAACCTAATTACTAAAATGCCTAAAGGCACTAAGGATATACTTCCAAGTGAGGCTGTAAAGTGGCAGCATATTGAACTTATCATAAGCGATATTGCAGAGCGGTGCGGCTTCGGCGAGATCCGAACTCCAACGTTTGAGCACACAGAGCTTTTTGAACGCGGTGTGGGGGGAACCACTGATGTTGTTCAAAAAGAGATGTACACTTTTTTAGATAAGGGTGAAAGAAGTATAACGCTCCGGCCCGAGGGGACAGCATCTGTTGCCAGGGCGCTCTTGGAAAATGGGCTTTATTCAGAAGCCATGCCCCAAAAACTATATTATTTTACAAACTGTTTTCGATATGAAAAGCCTCAAGCTGGTCGCCTGCGTGAATTCCACCAGTTTGGCGTCGAGGTTTTCGGTGCGGAAAGTGCGGCGGCTGATGCCGAAATTATTTATATTGCTCAAACTATATTAAATAAATTTGGATTAACAGATATTTCACTTAGGATAAATTCTATTGGCTGCCCGGAATGCAGGCAGAACTATTATGCTGCCCTTAGATCTTATTTTGAAGAAAAAAAGGATCTATTATGCGATACCTGCAAAAGCCGCCTAGATAAAAACCCGATGCGCATACTTGACTGCAAATCTCCTGAATGCCAGCAAATCAATAGCAATGCTCCTATTATTCTTGATTACCTTGACGAAGGATGCAAAAAGCATTTTGAAGAATTAAAAAGCAATCTTGATACACTTGGTATTAGCTTTACTGTTGATCCGTTTATTGTACGAGGGCTTGACTATTACACCAAAACAGTTTTTGAATTCGTATCGAACAGCATTGGCGCACAGGGCACAGTGTGCGGCGGTGGCAGGTATGATGGACTTATACAAGAGCTAGGCGGGGTAAAACTTTCCGGACTTGGCTTTGGTATGGGGCTTGACAGGCTGCTTCTTGCAATGGATGCGCTTGGATATGATTTTCCGGACTTGAAGAGACCCGTTATTTATATTGCTTCTATTGGAAACAAAGGGTCGACGGAAGCGCTTAGACTTACAAGAGACTTAAGAAATGCCGGTATTTATGCTGAAAACGACTTAGTCGGGCGTTCTCTTAAAGCTCAAATGAAATATGCAGATAAGATTTGCGCATCATATACAATGGTACTTGGAGACGACGAGTGCGACAGCGGCAGAGCGAATATTAAAAATATGTCTACAGGTGAAACAAGGGAAATTGCACTTGGCAATTTACTAAGGGAAATGACTGGGGAGGAAGCTTAAATGTTGACCGAATCATTTAAAGGAACAAAAAGAACTGGCTATTGTACAGATTATAATATAAAAAATTTGAAAGAGACCGTTACGGTATGTGGGTTTGTGCAGAAGATGCGTAACCTAGGCGGGCTCATTTTTATTGATTTAAGAGATAGAAGCGGAATTATCCAGTGTGTATTTGACGAGGCTGATAATGATGCTCTTTTTAAAAAAGCTGAGCCGATAAGAAGTGAATATGTTCTTGCTGTTACAGGCACAATCAGAGCCCGTGCAGAAGGAATGGCAAACAAAAAGATGGCAACAGGCGAAATCGAAGTGCTCGCAACCTCACTTAAGATATTGTCAGTGGCTGAAACAACACCTTTTGAAATTGTGGAAAATTCAAAGGTAAATGACGATTTGCGCCTCAGATACAGATATCTCGATTTAAGGCGTCCGGATCTACAGGCAAACATCATAAAGAGGAGCCATGCGGCAAAGATTATCCACGACTATTTTAATGAAAACGGATTTCTCGAAATTGAAACACCTACTCTTATTAAAAGCACGCCTGAAGGCGCACGTGATTACCTTGTGCCAAGCAGATTACAGCATGGTCACTTTTATGCGCTGCCTCAATCGCCTCAGCTTTATAAACAGCTTTTAATGCTTGCTGGGATGGATCGTTACATTCAGATCGCACACTGTTTTCGTGATGAAGACTTGCGCGCAGACAGGCAGCCGGAATTTACCCAGATTGATATGGAACTGTCTTTTGTAGAGATAGACGATATTATCGAAATTAATGAAGGCTTTTTAAAGCGCCTCTGGAAAGAGTTGATGGGCGTTGACATTGTCACGCCGTTTCCGCGAATTACTTATAAGGATGCAATGGAACGTTATGGCAGTGATAAGCCTGATACCCGTTTCGGATTTGAACTAAGAAATATATCGGAAACTGTTAGAAACTGCGGTTTTAAAGTGTTTAAGGATGCCGTAGAAAACGGTGGATCCGTCCGCGGTATTAATGTAAAACAAGGCGCTGGAAAGTTTTCAAGAAAAGAAATTGACAGCCTGGGCGAATTTGTTAAGACCTATAAGGCAAAGGGTCTTGCTTGGGTCAAAATGGGCGATGAAACCACATCATCCTTTTTGAAATTTATGACCGAAGAAGAAGGCAAGGCGCTAATAAATGCTCTTGATGGAGAAAAGGGCGACTTGCTCTTGATAGTTGCAGATAAAGACAGCGTTACGTTTGACGCTTTGGGGGCACTCCGGTGTGAGGTTGCGAAAAGGCTTAATATCCTGAAAAAAGATGATTATCGCTTTTTATGGGTTGTCGAATTTCCGATGCTTGAGTACAGTGAGGAAGAAGGGCGTTTTACTGCAAAGCATCATCCTTTCACCGCTCCTATGGATGAAGACGTCGGGTTGATTGAATCTGATCCGGCAGCCGTCAGGGCTAAAGCTTACGATATTGTTTTAAACGGAACTGAGCTCGGAGGGGGCAGCCTCAGAATTTACAACAGCGATCTTCAGGCTAGAATGTTTAAAGCAATCGGCTTCACTGAAGAGGAAGCGCGCGCAAAATTCGGATTCTTCATTGATGCTTTCAAATACGGAACACCCCCTCATGGCGGACTAGCCTATGGTTTTGACCGCCTCATGATGTATATATGCGGCGAAGATACAATTAGGGATGTTATGGCATTCCCGAAAGTTCAAAACGCATCAGAGCCGATGAGCGGATGCCCCGATATAGTCGACGAAAAGCAGCTTGAAGAACTTGGCATTGCAATTAAGGACTAAACTTTACAGTTTATTTACAAATGTTATACCTAAATAAAATACAATAGTTTTAGCTAAAATTAAAGGGCAATTGAATAATTGCCCTTTCCGATTGTCAGAAACTTGATTATACATACTTTTTTATTTCGGCTACCGTTTGCCGTAAAAAGCGGTACCCGTGCTGCATGCGGATTTTTGCCGTATGTGCCGCGCGTGCATGGAGGAACCAAATGATTGAAGTCAGAAATCTGACGAAACGGTATGGGAACAAGCTCGCGGTTAACGACATATCGTTTGATGTTAACGAAGGCGAAATACTCGGCTTTCTAGGTCCAAACGGCGCGGGCAAAACAACCACAATGAACATAATAACAGGTTATCTCTCAGCGACAGAAGGCAGCGTTAAGATCGATGGAGTTGATATACTTGAGAATCCGTTAGAGGCGAAGCGCAAAATCGGATATCTTCCAGAGCAGCCACCTCTATATTTCGATATGACTGTTGAAGAGTATCTTTCATTTGTGTTCGATTTGAAGGGTGTAAAGCTTCCTAAGAAAGCACACATTGAAGAGATTTGCAAACTCGTCAAAATTGATGATGTTTATAAGCGTATGATCAAAAACCTTTCCAAAGGATATAAGCAGAGAGTTGGTGTTGCCCAGGCATTGCTTGGCAACCCACCTGTATTAATCCTGGACGAGCCAACCGTCGGACTGGATCCTCGGCAGATAATTGAAATACGAAACCTAATTAAATCCCTCGGAAGAAATCACACTATCATACTTAGTTCGCATATATTGCCTGAGGTTCAGGCAGTTTGCGAAAAGGTAGTCGTTATAAATAACGGCAGTATAGTTGCTAACGACACCCCGGAAAACCTGTCACATATGGTGGATCACTCACGCAAGCTTCAGATACGCATTTGCGGTCCTGTTGACGAAGTGCAAAAAGCTCTTAAGGCACTTGATGGAATCCGCTATGCTGAATGCATTGGTAAAAAAGAGTCAGATGCCTATGACTATATCATAGAGGCTGTTGAAAATATCGATGTCAGAAAGCCTTTATTTAAAATGATTGCACAGCATGGCTGGTACTTGATCGGAAGCAAATCTATGGACATGTCTCTTGAAGATGTATTTATACAATTGGTTAACTCAGAAACTGGTTTTACCGAAAGTAAAAAGCCTGAAACGCCGGCTAAAGATAATGCAAAGAAACAAGAAGACGATCTGAAAGTAGAAAATCTTCAAGGAAAAGAAAAAGAAGAAACAACCGAGGAAGGAGAGGATAAAGAATGAGAGCGATTTTTAAAAGGGAATTAAAAAGCTATTTCACATCCCCGATAGGTTATATTTTATTGTCCATATTTTGCATTTTAACTGCCCTTACATTTTGCACTTCAAATTTGAAATATTCCTATACCAGTATGACTGATTTATTTCAATTTATAATGGCATGGGTGCTTATGATAATGGCTCCTATTTTAACAATGAAGCTGATGAGCGAAGAAAAAAAGCTTAAAACTGATCAACTGTTGCTTACTTCCCCAGTAAGCATTCCAGGGATAGTAATCGGAAAATTTTTATCAGCGCTCGTGTTTTTCCTCATTGCGTTATCTTCTACGTTGCTTTACGTATTAGTAACATTTATATACGGCAAGCCAGATGTTGGTCTTCTTATAGGAAACTATCTCGCTATAATTTTCCTTGCCAGCTCATTCCTGGCTATTGGGATTTTTATTTCTTCATTAACAGAAAACCAGCTT
>JAUZPM010000018.1 GCA_030705925.1 Bacillota bacterium | reverse complement strand
TAATAAAAAATATTATAAATGATTAAAAATGGATATATTACCAGTATAAAATAAAACGTGTCCCATAAAATATATAACTACATAATTTGAAAACTGTAAAATATCAGAAAAAAGTAAATTATTATATCACCGTATACGCAAATAAGCAATAAAAAATCAAAAGAAATATAAGGTTTTTGTTGACAGTGACTTGACAATATGATAAAATGCTATACTGCATCATAATGCAAACGTCTGCTCTTTTTATGATTGCTACTTATATATATTTTACATATTGAAGTCATTTTTTCAAGATATTTTGACATATTTGCCGAGCCTCAAATAAAAAGGATGGAGTGATAAAGCCTATGACCAAAAAGACAAGCCTTGCTTCAAACGCTTCTGCGGTTTTAAACAATGCTGAAATGTCGGAAACAGAACGTATCGTTGGCGTTAAAAGAAAACAGCTTGGAACCAACATACGCCGTAGTTTCTCACGCATTGAAGAAGCACTCGAGATGCCGAATCTTATTGAAGTGCAGAAAAAATCGTATAAGTGGTTTGTAGAAGAGGGCATAAAAGAGGTGTTTCGCGATCTCTCTTCCATTACTGATTACTCTCAGAACCTTGTGCTGGAATTCATAGATTATAAACTTGAATCCAAATCAAAATACAGTGTAACGGAATGCAAGGAAAGAGACGCAACATATGCCGCTCCTCTCAAGGTCAGAGTCAGGCTTATAAACAAGGAAACCGGAGAGGTCAAAGACCAGGAGATCTTCATGGGCGATTTTCCTCTCATGACAGAAAGTGGTACTTTTGTTATAAATGGAGCTGAGCGTGTTGTTGTATCACAGCTCGTTCGTTCTCCGGGTATTTATTTCGATAAGAAGATAGACAAATCGGCTATTGAGCTTTATTCTGCAACTATTATCCCTAACCGTGGCGCATGGATCGAATATGAGAATGACACCAACGGCATTTTTTATGCCAGGATAGATAAGAACAGAAAAATTCCGGTTACAACGCTAATCCGTGCGCTGGGCGCCGGCAACGACGAGCAGATCAAAGCTATTTTCGGCGAAGACGAGCGTCTTTTAAATACGATAGATAAAGATACCGCTAAAAGCTACGAAGAGGGTCTTTTAGAGCTGTATCGTAAGATGCGTCCGGGTGAACCGCCCACAGTTGACAGTGCGACAACACTTATAAATAACCTGTTTTTTGATCCGCACAGATACGATTTATCCAAAGTCGGACGTTTTAAATACAATAAAAAGCTTGCTATCGGGATGCGTATATTAGGGCATGTGCTTGCCGAAGATGTCGTGAATCCGCTGACAGGTGAAATAATGGCCGAAAAGGGCGAGCAGATCGACCGTGAAAAGGCTGATGCGATCGAAAAAGCTGGTGTTGATACTGTATATCTCCTAGCACAAGGTAAAAAGGTAAAAGTATTTTCAAACGGAATGGTTGATATAAGAGATTTTATTTCTTTCGATGTCACCGAAACCGGAATTTTTGAAAAGGTCAAATTCAGGGTTCTTCGTGAGATACTTGAAAACAATAAAACAGAGGAAGACATCAAAAAAGCACTGTCTGAGCATGTAACGGATCTTATTCCGAACGTTATAACTATTGACGATATCTTCTCATCAATAAATTATTTTTCATGTCTTGCCTATGATATCGGTGAAACCGATGATATCGACCATCTTGGAAACCGTCGTATCCGCGCCGTAGGCGAACTGCTTCAAAACCAGTTCAGGATCGGCTTGTCAAGGATGGAACGTGTAATTCGTGAACGTATGACCATTCAGGATATTGACGTTGTTACTCCGCAGGCGCTTATTAACATCAAACCTGTTGTAGCGGCTATAAAAGAATTCTTCGGATCTTCACCATTATCCCAGTTCATGGATCAAACAAACCCGCTGGCTGAGCTTACACATAAGAGACGTTTGTCAGCACTTGGACCCGGCGGTCTGTCCCGTGACCGTGCAGGATTCGAAGTACGTGACGTTCACCATTCTCACTACGGCAGAATGTGCCCGATCGAGACGCCTGAAGGTCCTAACATCGGACTTATTTCATACCTATCAACATTTGCCCGTATAAATGATTACGGTTTCATAGAGGCTCCTTTCCGTAAGGTCGACAAAGATACTGGTAAGGTTACAGACATAATTGAGTACATGCCCGCGGATGTTGAGGATGCTTATACGATAGCTCAGGCAAGCGAACCGCTTGATGAAGAGGGACGCTTTGTTCATCAGCGTGTTGCCGCTCGTTATCGTGATGAGATCCTAGAAGTTGATAAATCAGTAATAGATTATGTCGACGTTTCACCGAAGATGATAGTTTCAGTTGCTACTGCTATGATCCCATTCCTTGAAAACGACGACGCAAACCGTGCTCTTATGGGCGCAAACATGCAGAGGCAGGCAGTTCCGCTTTTGCGCACAGAATCCCCAATAGTAGGTACCGGCATGGAATTCAAGGCTGCCTATGACTCGGGCGTTGCTGTGATTGCAAAAGAAGGCGGTATGGTTTACCGTTCTTCCGCTGATAAGATCGTTATTAAAACTGATAAAGGCGGGTTTGATGAATATCCGATCATAAAATTCCTGCGTTCCAACCAGGGGACCTGTATAAATCAGAGACCGATCGTTACCCTCGGACAGCGCGTGGAAAAAGGTGACGTCATAGCGGATGGCCCTTCCACCGATAACGGCGAAATCGCACTTGGCAAAAACGTTCTCATCGGGTTTATGACTTGGGAAGGTTATAACTACGAGGATGCAGTTCTTATAAATGAGCGTCTTGTACGTGATGACGTATATACATCAATCCATATTGAAGAATACGAAATAGAGGCACGCGATACGAAACTCGGACCTGAGGAAATCACAAGAGAGATTCCGGGACTGGGCGAAGATATGTTAAAAGATTTGGATGAACGCGGGATTATCCGCATTGGCGCTGAGGTTAGATCAGGGGATATCCTTGTCGGAAAGATCACTCCTAAAGGCGAAACCGAACAGACCAGTGAGGAAAAACTGCTTCGAGCAATATTCGGTGAAAAGTCGCGTGAGGTTAGAGATACATCACTTAAGGTCCCACATGGTGAAAGCGGCATCGTCGTTGATGTCAAGGTATTTACCCGTCAAAACGGCGATGAAATGGCTCCCGGTATCAATACGGTTGTCCGCTGCTACATTGCTCAGAAGAGAAAAATCTCTGTCGGAGATAAAATGGCTGGACGTCACGGAAACAAGGGTGTTATTTCGCGTATCCTGCCCTCTGAGGATATGCCTTTCCTTGAGGATGGCACGCCGCTTGATATAGTGCTGAATCCTCTCGGCGTTCCTTCGCGTATGAATATCGTTCAGGTTCTCGAGGTTCACCTTGGCATGGCTGCAAAACAGCTGGGCTGGAAGATTATGACCCCTGTATTTGACGGCGCAAATCAGGACGATATAGAAAAAAGTCTTGAGCTTGCCGGCCTTCGTAAAGACGGTAAGACAACGCTGTACGACGGGCGTACCGGACTTCCGTTTGACAACCCGGTAACTGTCGGATATATGTACTTCTTAAAACTTGCTCATCTGGTTGATGATAAGATACATGCCCGTTCAATTGGACCTTACTCCCTTGTTACTCAGCAGCCTCTGGGCGGAAAAGCTCAGTTTGGCGGTCAGCGTTTCGGAGAGATGGAGGTTTGGGCTCTTGAGGCGTATGGTTCTGCATATACCTTGCAGGAGATCCTTACTGTTAAGTCTGATGATGTCACAGGACGTTCGAAAACTTATGAAGCGATCGTAAAGGGTCAAAATGTTCCGAAGCCTGGCGTTCCGGAGTCATTTAAAGTCCTTATTAAGGAACTTCAATCACTTGGTCTTGATATGAAAGTCCTTGATGAAAATGACGAGGAAATAGAGCTTTCTGAAAATATGGATGATGAAGGCGACGATATGGGCCTTGCTAAAATTCCTCCGGATATGATGGAAGATTTGCCGGGCGAAGATACTGCTGAGGATGATGTTGAGGAAGATCTCACTGAAGACGAAGACGAAATAGACAGTGAAGTAGATGATATTTTTGATGAGTTCGAGGATACGGCTGAAGAACAAGAAGAATCCAATGACGACGACTTCATATTTTAATTAAGGGGGAAAGCTGTTAATGGAATTTAATACGTTTAATAGTATAAAAATCGGCATTGCTTCACCCGATGAAATAAGAAAATGGTCAAGAGGCGAAGTTAAAAAGCCTGAAACCATAAACTATAGAACCTTGAAGCCGGAGCGCGACGGTCTGTTCTGTGAGCGTATTTTCGGGCCTCAGAAAGACTGGGAGTGCCACTGCGGTAAATATAAGAGAATTCGCTATAAGGGCAAGGTATGTGAACGCTGCGGCGTTGAGATCACACGTTCAAAGGTTCGCCGTGAGAGAATGGGGCATATTGAACTTGCTGCTCCAGTATCGCATATCTGGTACTTCAAAGGTATTCCATCCCGTATGGGACTGATCCTTGATATATCGCCCCGCCACCTTGAAAAAGTTCTATATTATGTTTCATATATTGTTCTTGATCCGGGAGACACTGTTCTAACAAAGAAACAGATACTCTCCGAAAAAGAATACTGGGACATGAAGGAAAAATACGAAGATTCATTTAAGGCAGGAATGGGTGCGGAGGCTATAAAGACACTTCTTTCCGAGCTTGATCTCGAAAAAATGTCTGTAGAGCTTAAGGAAGAGCTTGAAACAGCAACAGGTCAAAAGCGTGCAAAACTTATAAAAAGACTTGAGGTTGTTGAGGCATTTCGTCAGTCCGGCAACAAACCGGAATGGATGATTCTCGACGTTGTTCCTGTTATCCCGCCTGAGATCCGTCCTATGGTTCAGCTGGACGGCGGACGTTTTGCAACGAGTGACTTAAATGATCTGTACCGCCGTGTAATAAACCGTAATAACCGTTTGAAAAGGCTTATGGAGCTGTCTGCTCCTGATATAATCATACGCAACGAAAAAAGAATGCTTCAGGAAGCTGTCGACGCACTGATTGACAACGGCAGACGCGGCAGACCTGTAACAGGACCTAACAACCGTCCGCTTAAATCCTTATCAGACATGTTAAAAGGTAAACAGGGACGTTTCAGACAGAACTTACTTGGTAAACGTGTCGACTACTCCGGACGTTCGGTTATTGTCGTCGGACCTGATCTTAAGATATACCAGTGCGGTCTTCCAAAAGAAATGGCTCTTGAGCTTTTCAAACCATTTGTTATGAAGAAACTTTGCGAAGACGGCATTGCGAATAATATTAAAGGCGCCAAAAAGATGGTTGAGCGTTCTTATAATGAGGTTTGGGACGCACTTGAATTCGTTATCAAAGACCATCCCGTTCTTTTGAACCGTGCGCCAACGCTTCACAGACTTGGAATTCAGGCATTTGAGCCGATACTGGTAGAAGGCAGAGCGTTGAAACTTCACCCTCTTGTTTGTACAGCTTACAATGCGGACTTCGACGGAGACCAGATGGCTGTCCATGTTCCGCTTTCCTCAGAGGCTCAGGCAGAGGCGAGATACCTTATGCTTTCAGCTAACAACTTATTAAAGCCTCAGGATGGCCGCCCTGTTACAGTTCCTTCACAGGATATGGTGCTTGGTTCTTACTATCTGACTCTTAAGAAAGAGGGCGAAAAGGGCGAAGGCAAGGCGTTCAGCTCAGTGGATGAGGCTCTGCTTGCATATGACAACAGAGAGGTATCACTTCATGCTGCTATCAAAGTGCGAATTACGAAAGAAGTAAATGGAGAGATACATTCTAAACTTATTGATACAACTATTGGCCTTCTGATATTTAATGAACCTATTCCGCAGGATCTTGGTTATGTCGATAGAAGCGATCCTAATAATGAGTTTGTTCCTGAAATAAGCTTTACATGCGGTAAGAAACAACTTGGCGCAATAATCGACAGATGCATCAAAAAGCACGGTCCGGCAGCGACAGCTGAGATCCTTGATAATATAAAAGACCTTGGCTTTAAATTTTCAACACGCGGTGCCTTCACTATTTCTTTCTCTGACATGGAAGTGCCAAAAGAGAAATGGGAACTTATAGGTAAGGCAGAACAGGAAGTTGAGAGGATAACAAAACAGTTCCGGCGCGGTATTTTGACCGACCATGAACGTTATGATAAAGTGGTTGCAATATGGACTAAGACGACTGAAGATGTTACGCTGGCTCTGCGAAAAAGTTTCTCACGCTACAATCCAATTTATATGATGGCTGATTCCGGAGCACGTGGTAGTTTTAATCAGATCAGACAGCTTGCAGGAATGCGCGGACTGATGGCGAACACCTCCGGTAACGCGATCGAAATTCCTATCAGATCCAACTTCCGTGAAGGCCTCACAGTTCTTGAATATTTCATATCTTCCAGAGGCGCGAGAAAAGGTCTTGCTGATACCGCGCTTAGAACAGCTGACTCAGGTTATCTGACCAGGCGTCTTGTCGACGTTGCGCAGGATGTTATCATAAGACAGGACGACTGTGGAACACATGAGGGCATAATCGTTTCCGACATAAAAGAAGGAAATGAAATAATTGAGCCGCTGTTTGACCGACTTGTTGGCAGGTATGTTGCAGAACCTGTAGTTCATCCGGAAACAGGCGAAGTAATCGTAGATACAGATACTCTTATTAGTGATGATATGGCTAAACGTATTGTCGATGCCGGAATAACGTCTGTTAAAATCAGAACACTGCTGACATGCCGCGCACGTTATGGAGTTTGCTCGAAATGCTATGGCTCCAACCTTGCAACAGGAGAAAAGGTCAGCGTGGGAGAAGCAGTCGGTATCATTGCCGCTCAATCAATTGGCGAGCCTGGTACACAGCTTACGATGAGAACATTCCACACCGGCGGCGTTGCTGGAGACGATATCACGCAGGGCCTTCCACGTGTTGAGGAACTGTTTGAAGCAAGAAGACCTAAAAAGGAAGCTATCATCAGCGAGGTCGAAGGCGTCGTATCTATTACAGAAGAGAAGAAAATCAAGCATGTCATTATTGATACGGAGATCGACACTACTGCACCTCAGGGTATGTCTAATGTTCCTCCGGTTGATGATTATCTCGGAAATATCCTTGCCCGCGATGTAGTCGATTCTAAGAAAAACAAAGTTTTATATAAAAAAGATTCAGTTATCAATAAAAAAATGCTTCTTGAAATGCGTACAGGCGGCATAAAGCAGATTACTATAGCTGCCGATGTTCCTCAGGAGGCAACGAGAAGAGATTATGCTATTCCTTACGGGCTCGACATTCGTGTTGCAGATGGTCAGCATGTTAAAGTCGGCACAAAACTTACTGAGGGCGCTCCGAGCCCCCATAGAATTATGGATGTCCTTGGCGCGGCAGCTGTTCAGAACTATCTTATTCAGGAAGTTCAGCGTGTGTACAGACTGCAGGGCGTTGATATCAACGACAGGCATATAGAAGTTATCGTCCGTCAGATGATGAAGAAAGTCAGAATAGAGGACGGCGGAGACACGCCGCTGCTTATGAGCAGTATGATTAACCGCTATGAGATGGATGAAGAAAACAAGAAGATAGAAGACAGAGTATCCGATGAAGTGGAACTTCGCCCGGCGACTGGGATACCGGTTCTGCAGGGTATTACAAAAGCTTCCCTTGAAACAGACTCGTTCTTGTCGGCGGCTTCATTCCAGGAGACAACTCGTGTATTGACTGACGCTGCTACAAAAGGCAAGGTTGATCCTCTGCTTGGACTTAAAGAAAACGTTATTATCGGTAAGCTTGTTCCCGCGGGAACAGGTATGGGAATTTACCGCGATGTTGAAATTACTGAGACAGGTACTAAAATAAATGGTGTTGACAGCGCCCAGTAATTTTTGGTATAATATTATGCGTGTGTTTGCACCCCTTTCATGTAAAGGGGTGCAAAACTCGGTTTTATTAAAATTGTTAAATGAATGAATCGGCGCGTCGCTTGTTTAGCGGCGGCAGCAAATTTTGTCATATTGAGGTGCATGGAGTTTAATTATGATTGACACACTTTTGTCCAAACCACATGTTGTGGGCATCAAGCAGGTCAAAAAAGTGCTTCGTGAAAACCGTGCCGAGGTTATTATAACAGCAGCGGATGCTGCGCCAACCGTTTTGATGCCTGCTGTAAACTTAGCTAAAGAAAAAGGTATTCCACTTGTTGAGGTTGAAACCATGAAAAAGCTCGGCGCTGCATGTAAAATAGACGTTGGAGCGGCAGTTGTTGCAATTATAAAAGAATAATTATCCTATTCGCGCAAAAACTACACATGTTCCGCTATTTTAAGGTAACCCTTATTTTAGCGTGTGCATATATTATTATTTTTGAAAGGAGGAGATTTGCCGCATGATGACATTCAATCAGCTGGTCAAAAACGGAAGAGAGACTTCGTTTAAAAAGTCAACCGCACCGGCTCTTCAGAGAGGATTTAACACCTTAAAGAAGAAAGCAACAGACCAGTCGTCACCGCAAAAGAGAGGCGTGTGCACGGCCGTTAAGACCATGACACCTAAAAAGCCTAACTCAGCGCTCAGAAAGATGGCAAGAGTTCGTCTGTCCAACGGGACAGAGGTTTCAGCTTACATCCCTGGCGTAGGTCATAACCTGCAGGAGCATAGTGTTGTTCTGATCAGAGGCGGAAGAGTTAAAGACCTTCCTGGTGTTCGTTACCACATCATCAGAGGAACACTTGATGCGCAGGGTGTTGACAAGAGAAGACAGGGCCGCTCTAAATACGGCGCTAAACGTCCCAAAGCTGGGGCTGCGAAGTAATTTTCGCAAAATTGATGCGTAAATATTTACGCAAAGCATTCGTTGCTTTGTCCGTGATTTAACATATATACCGAACTTTAAGTAGGATTCTTTAAATCTCGGCAGGGCTGACGGGGGCAATAAGCTTTCGAGTACCTATTATATCAATTATTATGAAGGAGGGAAGAACGTGCCGAGAAGAGGTTCAGTTCCCGTAAGAGATGTGCTGCCAGACCCATTGTACGGCAGTAAGGTGGTTACTCGCCTTATCAATAACGTTATGTATGACGGCAAGAAGGGCGTAGCACAGAAAATAGTGTACGGTGCATTTGATATAATTAAAGAAAAAACAGGTAAAGATCCATTAGAAGTTTTCGAGGCGGCTATGGAAAACATCATGCCGGTTCTTGAAGTTAAAGCAAGACGTGTCGGCGGTGCTACTTATCAGGTTCCTATAGAGGTAAGACCTGCTAGAAGACAGACACTGGGGCTTCGCTGGCTAACAGTTTACTCGCGCGCAAGAGGAGAAAAGACAATGAGGGAAAGACTTGCAAACGAGCTGCTCGATGCTATTAACAACACCGGCGGATCTGTAAAGAAGAAAGACGATACCCATAAGATGGCAGAAGCTAATAAGGCTTTCGCACATTACAGATGGTAAATTATTTGAAGGAGATATACAATGGCGAGAGAATTCCCGCTTGAACTCACAAGGAATATTGGCATAATGGCACACATTGATGCCGGAAAAACTACCACCACTGAGCGTATTCTGTTCTATACAGGTAAAACTCATAAAATTGGTGAAGTTCATGAGGGTGCCGCTACAATGGACTGGATGGAACAGGAGCAGGAGAGAGGTATTACAATTACTTCTGCTGCTACCACCTGCCAGTGGAATGGCCACCGCATCAATATAATCGACACGCCTGGACACGTTGACTTTACAGTTGAAGTTGAACGTTCACTTCGTGTTCTGGACGGATCGGTAACTGTATTTTGCGCCAAGGGCGGGGTTGAACCGCAGTCAGAGACCGTGTGGAGACAAGCAGATAAATATCATGTGCCGAGGATGGCATATGTAAACAAAATGGACATTATGGGCGCGGACTTTTATCGTGTTGTAAGCATGATGAAAGATAGGCTTAAAGCTAACGCTGTTCCCATTCAGCTTCCTATCGGATCTGAAGAATCATTCAAAGGAATCGTTGATCTTCTAGAGATGAAGTCATATATCTATTACAATGACCTTGGAACAGATATTCGTGTTGAAGATATCCCTGAAGATATGGCTGAACGTGCGAAAGAATACAGAGAGGCAATGCTTGATGCTGTTGCCAGCACCGATGATGAATTAGCGATGAAGTTTCTTGAGGGTGAGGAGATCACCGTCGATGAAATCAAAAAAGCACTTAGAAAAGCGACAATTGCTAATGAAATAGTACCTGTTGTGTGCGGTACTTCTTATAAAAATAAAGGCGTTCAGAAACTTATGGATGCAGTTGTTGATTTTATGCCCTCTCCGCTTGATATTCCTCATATCAAAGGCGTTAATCCTGAGACAGGGGAAGAGGAAGAGAGACCGACTGATGATAACGCTCCTTTCGCAGCTCTTGCATTCAAGATCGCGACAGACCCGTTTGTTGGTAAACTGTGCTTTTTCCGTGTTTATTCCGGAACAGTTAACAAGGGCGCAGGCGTTTTGAATTCAGTTAAGGACGATAAAGAGCGTTTCGGCAGAATTCTGCAGATGCATGCGAACCACAGGCAGGATATTGAAACGGTTTACTCCGGCGATATCGCTGCAGCTGTCGGTTTGAAGAATACAACTACCGGTGATACTCTGTGTGACGAAAAATATCCGATCATACTTGAGTCTATGGAGTTTCCAGAGCCGGTTATCCGTGTCGCAATTGAGCCAAAGACCAAAGCAGGTCAGGAGAAAATGGGCATAGCCCTTTCTAAGCTTGCTGAAGAAGATCCGACTTTCAGAACCTATACTGATGAGGAAACCGGTCAAACGATAATCGCCGGAATGGGCGAGCTTCACCTTGAAATCATCGTTGACAGAATGCTTCGTGAATTCAAAGTTGAAGCTAACGTTGGTAAACCTCAGGTTGCCTACAAGGAAACAGTCAGAAAGTCTGCGAATGTTGACGTTAAATACGCCAGACAGTCCGGCGGTAAAGGTCAGTATGGTCACGTTAAAATCATTCTTGAGCCGAACGAAAGCGGCAAGGGATATGAATTTATTAACAAGGTCGTCGGCGGTGCTATCCCGAAGGAATATATCCCGGCTGTTGATGCAGGTATTCAGGGTGCAATGCTTTCAGGTGTTCTCGCCGGATATCCGGTTGTTGACTGTAAAGTGACCCTTTATGATGGTTCTTACCACGAGGTCGACTCTTCCGAAATGGCATTTAAGATCGCCGGTTCAATGGCTTTCAAAGAGGCTATGAGAAAAGCTGATCCTGTTTTGACAGAGCCGATAATGAAGGTTGACGTTACTGTTCCTGAGGAGTATATGGGCGACGTTATGGGTGATTTGAACTCACGCCGTGGTCAGATTCAGGGCATGATCGCAAGACCAGGTTTCCAGCAGATCGACTCATTTGTTCCACTGTCAGAGATGTTCGGTTATGCGACAGACCTTCGTTCTAAGACTCAGGGACGCGGCTCATATTCAATGGAGCCATCACATTATACCGAGATTCCGAAGAGTATTGCTGAAGCGATTATAAGCGGTCGTAAAAAGGCTGAATAATAAGCAAAAAAGCACTTGAATTTTGGTAAAAAAAATTATATTATATTTTCACGATTTATAAATTTCTCATAAGAAAAGAGGAGGAAAAAAGGTAATGGCAAAGGCTAAATTTGAAAGAAATAAACCCCACGTCAATATTGGCACGATTGGTCACGTTGACCATGGTAAAACTACTCTTACTGCGGCTATTACAAAGGTTCTTGCATTCCAGGGCAAGGCAAAGTTCGAAGCATATGATATGATCGACAAGGCGCCGGAAGAAAGAGAAAGAGGCATAACAATCAATACAGCTCACGTTGAGTATGAAACTGATAAAAGACACTATGCACACGTTGACTGCCCAGGACATGCTGACTATGTTAAGAACATGATCACCGGCGCAGCTCAGATGGACGGTGCTATACTAGTTGTTTCCGCAGCTGACGGCCCAATGCCTCAGACCCGTGAGCACATCCTGCTTGCCCGTCAGGTTGGCGTGCCGAACATTGTTGTTTTCTTAAATAAGGTTGACCAGGTTGACGATCCTGAGCTTCTTGATCTCGTTGAGATGGAAGTTCGCGAACTTCTTTCAGCTTATGATTTCCCTGGCGATGATACACCTATAATCAAAGGTTCCGCTCTTACAGCACTTGAGAGCACATCTACCGATCCGAGTGCTCCTGAATATGCTCCTATCCTTGAGCTTATGGATGCTGTTGATGATTATATCCCAACACCTGAAAGAAATGACAACCTGCCTTTCTTAATGCCTGTTGAGGACGTATTCACAATTACTGGTCGTGGCACTGTTGCTACCGGCAGAGTTGAGAGAGGCGTTCTTAAGATGGCAGAGGAAGTTGAAATCGTTGGTTTGATGGACGCTCCGAAGAAGACGGTTGTTACCGGTATCGAAATGTTCAGAAAACTGCTTGATTTCGCTGAAGCCGGTGATAACATCGGTGCTCTGCTTCGTGGTATTCAGAGAAACGAGATCGAAAGAGGACAGGTTCTTGCTAAACCAGGTAGCATTAAACCTCATACAAAATTTAAAGGTCAGGTTATCGTTCTTACTAAAGAAGAGGGCGGCAGACATACACCTTTCTTTAATAACTACAGACCTCAGTTCTATTTCAGAACTACAGACGTTACCGGCGTAGTTAATCTACCTGAAGGCGTTGAGATGTGCATGCCTGGCGATAACGTTACAATGGATGTAGAACTGATCACTCCTATCGCTATTGAAAAGGGTCTGCGGTTCGCTATCCGTGAGGGTGGCAGAACTGTTGGATCCGGCGTTGTTACTGAGATCGAAGTCTAATTAACAGCTTTTAATAAAAAAAGAGAGCATTTGCTCTCTTTTTTTATTACTGATTAAGAATATTAATATCTAAATTAAATAAATTAATTTAGATATTAATATTTTTAATATAATGTATTGACATATTTAATATTATGAATATAATAATTAACAGAGGTGATAATTATAGAGAAGTATATTGCGCCGTCAACATGCCCTGTGTGCGGCGGTGAATATGAAATAACAAGACTTACGTGTAAAAAATGCAACAGCGAGCTTACTGGCAAGTTTGAGGGATGCGAGTTTTGCGATCTTTCCCCAAATGAGAAACAGTTTCTGCTGACATTTATCAAATGCAGAGGAAATATTAAGGAAGTTGAGAAGGAACTGAATATATCATATCCGACTGTCAGAAATCGCTTGGATGCTATAATTTCTAGACTGGGACTGGAAGGAATCAAGCCTGATACGTCACAGGAAAGAAAAGAGGTTCTGGAAAAACTAGAAAAGGGCGAAATAACTGCAGACGAAGCGGCCGAACTTATTAAAGCAATAATTAAATAAAGGAGAGATTAGCATGACAGAAGATACAATGCAAATTCTAAAAATGATCGAAGAAGGAAAGATTACTGCAGAAGAAGGGAAAAAGCTTATTGAAGCCTTAGGAAACGACGTCGGCACTGAAGCAATTGCCAAAGCTGCATCACCAAAGAAAAAAAAGAATATGCTGCGGGTAGTTGTTGATTCAAAAGATGAACATGGCGAGAAAACTAAAGTTCGCGTTAATCTGCCCCTTGATGCGGCAAGAAAGCTTGCAGGACTCACGACTCTTATCCCGAAAAGCGCAAGAAATGAAATGGCAGAGAACGGAATAGATATAGATTCTATCGACCTTCCGGGTCTTATTGATATGTTTTTAAGCGGAGAGATGGATGAAAATCTTGTCGATATCGAATCGGGCGATTCTGGAAAAGGAGCAAATGTAAAAGTTTATGTCGACTAGATACTGTCACTTTTATTTTTATATGTCGATCAAAAGGTTTTACATTAATATCAATTTGCCTAAGTGGGTATTTGCAGAATTTTTCGATGACCTTGATGATTTTGTAAGATTAATGTCAATGTTCAACAGTCATATATCAAAGTTAAAATGTACGCCGTTTTTAGATTTCTTTTATGCCTTTAATAATTCTGAGAAATATGATATATTAGATCTCGAATCAAATGAAAAAATAAAGATAAAGGTTGGTTTTAGATAATGTTCTCTAAGCTGTTTTACAGATTTTTTACATATTCAGCTGTTATTTTAGTGTTTTCTGCTATTTTTAGTGGTGTAAAAGGCGGGGTTCCTTCACTGTTATTTCTTGCCTTGATTTTAGCAGTTATAAATACATTTCTAAGACCTCTTTTTTCGCTGCTTGCGCTGCCGTTTAACCTGGTCACTTTTGGAATAGCTGGAGTTTTTGTTAATATGATCACTCTTGTTATTGCAGATGGCATTTCCGGCGGGGCCAGGATACATGGATTTCTCCTCAAAATATTTTTATCAATCGCTATCATACTTGCAGACGGATTTGTTAGAAATGTTCGAAAACATAATAAATAAATGCCTTTCAAGAAGGCGGGCAAAAAAACAGGCGTTCAGCTGTTGCATACAGCTGAACGCCTGTTTTTATATAAAAGAGAATACCCCCAGATGGGGTGATAATTATTAAGTTTTTTCTTGTTTATTTTTTGATCGGTGAAGCGGTGTCCATAACTTAAAGTATCCAGAATCCTGAAGCCTGCATAGTATAATCACAAATATAGGTGCGATAAACATGCCTAGAACGCCAAAGATCTTTAAGCCGACATAAATACAAATTAGTGTTACAAGGGGAGGAAGACCGATCTGATTTCCAACGATTTTCGGCTCAATTGCCTGACGGACCGCAGTTACAAACCCGTAAATTAGCAGCAGTGAAATTGCAAGACCGTAATGACCGTTTATAAGACTGATGACCGCCCAGGGTACTAATACAGTGCCAACCCCAAGTATTGGCAAAATATCAACAATTGCGATAATAAATGCCAGTGTTATTGCATATTCAATGCCGATAATCAAAAATCCAACCGAAAGCTCGCAGAATGTAACGACAATTATAATCAAGTAAGCTCTGAACATACGGAATATAGTCAAGACTAAATGCTCACGCGCTTCAAATATAATTCCGCGTACCTTTTCGGGGATCTGCATATAAATAAATGCCTTAATGTATGAATACTCGGAGCTTATAAGGATAGACGAAACGATGGTAGCTAAAATAAAAATAAATACATTAGGAAGGGATATTGCAAAATCTTTTATTCCGCCACCAAGCATCAAAACAAATTTATATACAACGTCCGGCAGAGATGAAAGTGAGGAGTTGATTGCAGAGGTCAGCATGTCCGCAATATTATCAGGCAAAAGGTTTGAAAAGTTACTAAACTTCTCCAAAAGTCTGTCAATGATGCTGAGCAGATTCTGTGAAATTGACGGAAGGTCATGGACAAGGTTGTTAAGCTCGAAAGCTATTCGCTGAACTAACTGACCTATTAAAAAAGCCACAAGGGCAAAAAAACCCAATACAAGCAGGCCGCTTGATAACCCCTTTGGTATATGTGCTCGCCTGTTTAGCATACGTACAAGAGGAGAAATTATCGCAGCAACTGCAAACCCGATTATAAACGGAAGTATCCAAGCAAGCGCGTATTTGAATACTAAATACACAATGCCCGCAACAAGTGCAAGGTAGATGACGTCTATAATAAATTTAAGTTTCTTGTCGCTGTAAGAATGCTGCATACACACCTCCTAATCTGTATAGTTTATCGTTTAAACTTCATACTAAATTTATTACTGTCTATTTAATATTATTATGTTTTAGTGCAATATGCAATATTTATCAATATATTGTTAAAATTATTTAATAATTTAAACACTTGACCGAGCTGTAGTTAATATGATATATTATCTAATACGAGTACAAATGTTTACCGATGGGGGACTTTTTGTGAGCCGTGATAAGGGAACATATTATCTCATAGAAGCATCCGTTTTACCGCCTGTTTATATGAAAGTCATTGAGGTCAAGGAACTGCTTGCAAAAGGCGGTGCCAGAACTATAAACGAGGCTGCCGAAAAAGTTGGCATTTCCCGGAGCGCATTTTATAAATATAAGGACTTTGTTTTCCCATTCTTTGAAAAGACTAAGGATAAGGTAATAACGCTTACCGCAATTCTTAGAAATGAAACTGGTGCCTTATCCAGAATGCTTTCTTTTTTCGCGACAAACGGCTGCAATATTTTAACGATTAACCAAAGCATCCCGTCTAACGGCGTTGCGCCGGTATCCATATCATTTGAAACGGGAAAAATGAATATCAGTATAGATGAAATGCTGAAAATGCTAAGAGCTGTTACAGGAGTGCTGGAAGCGTCCGTAGTTGGAAGCGAATAATGAAGGGAGAACTTAGATATGATTCAGATCGCAGTTTTAGGGCATGGTATTGTTGGTTCCGGCGTGCTTGAAGTTATAATGAAAAATAAAGATAGTATAGGCGTGAAGGCGGGAGAAGGAATTAATGTCAAGTATATACTCGACTTAAAAGAATTTCCGGGACTTCCGTACTCAGACAGGTTTATCAAGGATTATAACGTAATATTAAACGATCCGGAAATTTCTATTGTCGTTGAAGTAATGGGAGGTATCCACCCGGCATATGATTTTACAAAGGCGGCATTGGAAAAGGGCAAAAGCGTTGTAACTTCCAACAAAGAAGTGGTTGCGGAAAAGGGTGGAGAACTGCTTGCAATTGCCAAGAAAAACAACTTAAACTATCTTTTTGAGGCAAGCGTCGGCGGCGGGATTCCAATAATAAGACCGATGAGCCAATGCCTTGCTGCAAATCGTCTTTCGAAAATCAGCGGGATTTTAAATGGTACGACTAATTATATATTAACACAAATGATAAAAAATAATAAAACGTTTGATAACGCTTTGACTGAAGCTCAGGAAAAGGGTTATGCTGAGCGCAATCCTTCAGCTGATATTGAAGGAAAAGATGCGTGCCGTAAGATTTGCATTTTGTCATCACTCGCTTTTGGCAAGCATATTTACCCTGATTTTGTACACACGGAGGGTATTACTTCCATAAAGCTTGCGGATGTCAAAATCGCTGAGGACGCCGGAGCTGTCGTAAAACTTATTGGATGTGTTGAAAAACTTAAAAACGAGAAGCTTTCGGTTATAGTTGCTCCTTTTGTTGTTGACAGTGAAAACCCTCTTTCAAATGTTGAAGATGTTTTCAACGGAATACTAGTTGAGGGTGATGCTACAGGTGACGTTATGTTTTACGGAAAAGGCGCCGGAAAACTTCCTACTGCAAGTGCAGTCGTTGCTGACGTTATTGACTGCGTAAAGCATATACACGCAAGAAAATATCTTTCATGGGAGGAAACAACTAGAGATCAGGCGCCGGAACTTGTAGAGGATTACAGAAATTATATATTTTCATTTATGGTTAGGGTTAAGGCTGAAGATATAAAGCCTGTTAAAAAGCTTTGTGAAGAAATATTCCCGCAGATGCGAGCAATAAATTCACATGATTTTGGCGACGATACTTTTGCATTTTTTACAAACGAGATGAAACAATCCGATTTTGATACTCTCTTTGAGAAGGTAAAAAATTATAAAGGCGTGAAAGAGAGTTCTACTTTAAGAGTGCTGTAATACAGCAAAATGGAGGAATGATGATTAAGGTTCGGGTGCCGGCAACCAGTGCAAATTTCGGACCGGGTTTTGACAGTATAGGTTTAGCGCTTTCTTTATATAACACTGTTGAAATGGAAGAATGGGACAGTGTATTGATTGAATCAGACGATGAAATTAAAATAACCTCTGAAAATGAAAATCTCGTTGTTCAGACGATGAAAGATTTTTATAAGGTTGCCGGAAAGAAATTCACTGGCATCCATATTATACAAAAAAGTGATATTCCTATGACGAGAGGACTTGGAAGTAGTTCGGCATGTGTAATAGCAGGTCTTTATGGCGCTAACGCGCTGCTCGGCTCACCAATGACCGAACTGGAGCTTATCGACCATGCAGTAGAAATAGAAGGACATCCAGATAATGTTGTTCCGGCTGCAGTCGGCGGATTTACTGTCTCAACGGTTGACGAAGGCAAAACTCATTTTATAAAAACAGAAATCGGGGATGAGATAAATTTTGCAGTTTTTGTCCCGGATTTTGAAATGAAAACTTCATTTGCTCGAAAGATCTTGCCGTCAAGTGTTTCACTCGAAGATACTATCTTTAATCTTTCCCATGCTGCGCTTGCGGCGTCGGCTTTTATTAAAAAAGATTATAGCCTGCTGAAATACGCTGTTTCTGACAAACTGCATGAACCTTATCGTCTTCCACTGATACACGGAGCAGATGATATCATATCAATGGCAAAAGATCTCGGCGCATATGCAACCTATCTAAGCGGAGCCGGCTCTTCCATTATATCCGTTGTTTCGTCCAACGATACGCGCTTTGAACAGAAAGCGTCTGCTTTTTTGAAAAACAGCGAGTCGCTTTTTAATGTTGCTATGTTAAGACCTGATAATCAGGGAGCAGCGATTTTGTAAAATCGTCGTTAAAAAACTTTGTAATAAATTCGGCAGGCCGCCCGCCGTGAGGTGCGGCACCGCGTCACAAGAAAAGGGGATTTTTTGAACAATTGTGGGTTGCGGAAACTGGAGCAAAATATGAGTCTTATCGTACAAAAATTCGGCGGTTCGTCTGTTGCCAACGCGGAGAGGATAATGAACGTTGCGAGTATAGTAACAGAAACGTATGACGCCGGAAACAATGTGATTGTTGTCGTCTCTGCTCAGGGCGATACGACTGACGACCTCATTGCAAAGGCAAATGAAATCAACCCTGATGCCTCTCGCAGAGAGATGGATGTACTGCTTTCAACAGGAGAACAGATTTCTATTTCTCTTCTTGCAATGGCAATTGAAAAGCTGGGCTATCCGGTTACATCTCTTACAGGATGGCAGATCGGAATGAAAACCGATTCAACATACAGCAACGCTCGTATTAAACAATGTGATACTGAGCGCATGAAAGCTGAATTAGATAATAAACATATAGTTATTGCGGCTGGTTTTCAGGGAATAAACAAATATGATGATATAACAACTCTCGGACGTGGAGGCTCAGATACCACTGCTGTAGCTATTGCGGCAGTTATGCACGCGGATCTTTGCCAAATATACACCGATGTAGACGGAGTTTATACGGCAGATCCGAGAAAGGTTCCCACAGCTGTAAAAATGGATGAGATCACGTTTGATGAAATGCTTGAACTTGCTTCTCTAGGGGCACAGGTGCTTCATAACAGATCAGTTGAAATGGCAAAGAAATACGGCGTTAATCTTGAGGTTGTATCAAGTTTAAAACGAGTACCAGGCACAAAAGTCAAGGAGGTTGTCAGTATGGAAAAAATGTTAGTAAGAGGCGTTGCAAAGGACGAAGATGTTATTCGCGTATCGGTGCTCGGTGTAAAGGATGAACCGGGTATTGCGTTCAGACTGTTTTCTGCACTTTCTAAGAAAAAGGTCAATGTTGATATTATTATCCAGTCACTTGGTTCTGACGGTAAGAATGACATAAGCTTTACAATAAGCAAAAATCATTTGAAGGATACATTAAGTGTTCTTGATGATTTAAAAGGCTCGATTCAGGCAAGAGAGTTCAAATATGATGAAAATGTAGCGAAAGTATCCATTGTGGGAGCGGGAATGGTCAACAATCCCGGAATAGCTGCGATGATGTTTGAGGCTCTGTATGATGCAGGAATTAATATTCAGATGATTGCGACAAGCGAAATCAAGGTCTCTGTTTTGATAGAAGCTGGGGATGCGGACGCTGCAGTCAGAGCTATACATGATAAGTTTATAAAGTAAGGATTTTACAAAGAATTTAATATATGTCACCGGCACATAATATTATTGTGTGCCGGTGTTTTTTTATGTAATCCCTAAATAAAGCAAATATCATTATCATTTGGAAAACTAACACTATATATAGTATATAGTACATATGTTCTCACACTTTTATAAAAAAAGTTATGTAATCTAATAATAAATGTGTAAAAACCGCTTGAAAAGTTGATTAAGGTTCATTAAAATAACTTTATGTGGTGAAAAGTGAAATAAAGTGGTACTAAGTGGAGACAACTAAGCAAAAAGGGGTGTGGGTAATGCTGCTTGGCCAATATCAACATAATATTGACACAAAGGGCAGACTCATAATCCCGGGAAAATTCCGTGAAGACTTAGGAGAAAGCTTTATTGTTACGCGGGGCGTTGACAACAGCCTTTTCGTATATCCAATGAAAGAGTGGCTGCTTCTTGACGAAAAGATTAGAGCATTGCCTCTTTCCACCGGCAGAGATTTGCAGCGTTTCTTCTTTTCAAACGCTGAAGAGGTTTCACCAGACGCACAGGGACGCATTCTTATCCCCGTTACACTCAGAAAATATGCCCACTTAAACCGCGAAGTTGTCGTAATCGGGGCGTCTTCAAGGGTGGAGATATGGGACAAGACAACATGGGATAAAAATGCGGACAACCTTACAAGCGAGGCAATCCTTGATGCAATGACAGAGCTTGGATTTTAACCATTTGAAAAGGAGCGGTGGGGAAATGGAACTTATTCATAAACCCGTACTGCTTGACGAGTGTATAGAAGGTCTTTCGATCAACCCTAGTGGAATTTATGTCGATGGTACTCTAGGCGGTGGAGGGCATTCAAAAGAAATAGCAAAAAGGCTGACGACTGGCAGACTTATTGGAATCGATCAGGATGAATACGCGCTGATGCGAGCTGGAGAGAATCTTAAGGATTTCGGCGACAGCGTAACTTATATTAAAAATAATTTTTCAAACATCAAAAATGTCCTTGAAGACCTTGAAATTGGTACTGTAGACGGAGTTTTACTTGATCTAGGAGTATCATCTTTTCAGCTCGATGATGCGTCACGGGGCTTTTCATACAGATTTGACGCTCCACTCGATATGAGGATGTCCAAGGACAATTTAACAACAGCACGTAATGTAGTTAACACATATAGTGAAAGTGAACTTGCCCGTATCCTATTTGAATATGGGGAAGAACGTTATGCCCGAAGAATAGCTGAAGCTATTGTAGCAAAAAGAATGGACAAGCCTATTGAAACCACACTTGAACTTGTGGATATTATAAAGTCAGCAATGCCTGCCGCCGCGAAACGCGAGCAGGGGCATCCCGCAAAACGTTCATTTCAGGCAATCAGAATAGAAGTCAACAGTGAGCTATCCATCCTCCCTAAAACAGTTGATGACATTGTGAGCATTTTAAAGCCTGGAGGAAGAGCAGCCATTATTACTTTTCATTCTTTGGAGGACAGACTTATAAAAAATGCTTTTGCTTTACATGCAAAGGGTTGTACCTGTCCGCCTGATTTCCCTGTTTGTGTCTGTGGGAAAAAACCGAAAGTTAAAATTATTACGAAAAAACCGTTAACAGCGAATGCTGAAGAACTTTCATATAATCCTCGCAGCTCTAGTGCGAAGCTTCGTATTATTGAGAAAATATAGGGGGAAAAGATATGTACAGCGCTGACAATACCGCATATGATTTGTCACTATTTGACGAGCGGATGAAAAGTAAATCAACAGCTCGCCATAACAATGTCCTTCGTATGGCTACTATTCGTAAAGCACGGATACAAAGGCGAAGCGCTGCTCTCAATATTACAGTTGTAACGATAATTGCTGTATTTCTTTCGTTGCAGATATTCAGTTTTACAGAACTTAATGAAGTTTCAAACGACCTTAACAAAGTAAAAAAACAATATGAAGATGTTCAGAACGACGGGAAACGGCTTTCACTGGATGCTGAAAAAAAGATCGATCTTGCCAACATAGAAAACATTGCCGAAAATCAATACTTTATGCAGAAAGCTGAAAATTACCAGATAGAATACATAAGCCTTTTAGGGAAAGATCATTCTGTTGTATCTGATAACAAAGACGTTGTCGCAAAGCTAAAGAACATGGCAGGCGGACTGTATAGAAGACTTGACGCTATGTTTGAATATTTAAGGTAACAATAAAATATAATTTATAGACAACAAGTGAGAGTAAGGAATAAAATAATTCTTCACTCTCATTTTTACCATTTTAGATAGGGAAACGGATGAGGGTGAAAAGGTGAACCAAAGTTTAACTAAATCCATGAAAAAACGTATGCGGATTGTAATGCTTGCATTTCTTATCGTATGTGTTCCCGCTATTATTTATAGACTGGTTGTTGTACAAATGGTAGATCATGAATTTTACCAAGATAAAGCTATCGACCAGCAGACTCGCGACTCAGTTGTAAGCCCCAAAAGGGGCAAGATTTACGACAGAAATATGAAAACTCTTGCCGCAAGCGCATCGGTTGAAACCGTATACATAAGTCCTAATGCAATTAAAGACGATAAAGAGGCTCAGCTCATCTCGGATAATTTATCTCAGATCCTTGGTGTAGACCGTGACACGATTTATAAAAAAACACAGGCTAAAAATTATTACGAAGTAATAAAGAAAAAGGTTGAACAGGATGAATCAGACAAGGTAAGGACATTTATAAAAGATAACAAGCTTACTGCAAGTGTTGCTCTTATCGAGGATTCAAAACGTTATTATCCTTATGGCAATTTTGCGTCACATGTGATTGGCTTTACTAATGTTGACGGAGTGGGCATCGAAGGCGTTGAGGCGTATTATGAGGATTATTTAAAGGGCGTTCCGGGCAGAATAATAACGGCAAAAAATGCTAAAGGGACAGAAATGCCCTATAAGTATGAAACCTATATAGATCCACAAAACGGCAAAAATTTAGTGCTGACAATAGATGAGGTTTTACAGCATTTTCTTGAAAAACATTTGGAGCAGGCGGTTGTTGATTACAATATTCAGAATCGTGCGGCCGGTATAATTATGAATGTCAAAACCGGAGAGATTCTTGCCATGGCTGTCAAGCCGGATTTTGATCTGAATAATCCGCGTGAAATAACAGATGAAAATGTTAAAGCAGAGCTTGCAAAACTCAGCGGTGACGAAAAGAATGCAAAACAGCAGGAAGAATGGCAGAAAATGTGGCGTAATAAGATCATCTCTGATACTTATGAGCCAGGCTCAGTATTTAAACTGTTCACGTCATCAATGGCTATAGAAGAAAACCTCGTTCATGAGAATGATCAGTTTTTCTGCCCAGGTTATAAAATCGTAAGCGGAGTTCGTATCGGCTGCTGGAAAGCCGGAGGGCATGGTTCCGAAAATTTCTTAAAGGGACTTCAAAATTCATGCAATCCGGTCTTCATGGAAGTTGGCGAACGTGTAGGACCTGAGCGCTTTTACAAGTATGTAACAGCATTTGGCTTCAGAGAAAAAACAGGGATAGACCTATACGGTGAGGCTAACGGAATATTCCATTCTATGAACAATCTGAAAAATCCCGTTTCACTCGCGGTATCAGCTTTCGGGCAGACATTTAAGGTTACGCCGATTCAAATGATAACTGGTATTTGCGCCGTCGCCAACGGGGGATATCTCGTGACTCCGCATGTCGCTAAGGAAGTTGTTGACGATAACGGAAATGTGATAAATTCATTTGATACTAATGTCCGCCGCCAAGTCATATCTTCGGAGACTTCAAAGATGATTTCCAGCTATATGGAGACTGTCGTTTCACAGGGTACAGGTAAAAATGCCTATGTTGCGGGTTACAGGATAGGCGGTAAGACTGCAACAAGTGAAAAAATCGATGAAAAAAATGCCCAAGGTGTTGCAGATAAAAGAATCGCGTCATTTGCCTGCATAGCTCCTTCTGATGATCCTCAGATCGCTATGCTGATCATGTTCGATGAACCGAACGTTCCTAACCCTTCGGGCGGCGTTATAGCTGCACCTGTCGTTAGAAAAATCATGAGCGACGTTCTTCCTTATCTTCAGGTAACTCCAAAATATACTGAGGCAGAGCTTCAGAAAATGGAAATAGACGTTAAAGACCTTACAGGAAAAACTATAACGGAAGCTCAAAAGATCGCAAGAGAAGAAGGGCACAAGCTGAAAATCGAAGGCGGCGGCAGTTCAATCGTTTCACAGGTGCCGCGTCCAGGAGCAAAACTTGCCAGCGGCGGTCAGATCATTGTATACACCGATAGCGGTTCGACTTCGCACATGATAGAAGTTCCAAATGTTAAGGGCATGTCCCCGGATAAAGCAGCCGCATCGCTTCAACAATACGGACTCAATATAAAGATGGTAGGTGCGGACAACGACAGCTCTGCGACAGCCGTAAGCCAGCAGCCCGCGTGTAAGAGTAAGGTTGAAGCCGGAAGTGTTGTAACAATTGAGTTCAATTCAAATGACATAATAAATGATACAGGAAAAGTAATGAACGGGGAGGGGTAAATTTGAAGCTCAAAGAACTGTTAAATGGAGTGGAGATAATATCAAACAAAGCCGATTTAGAGGCAGAAATCAGTATGGTCGAATACGACAGCAGAAAGGTTAAATCGGGTTGCCTTTTCGTAGCACTGCGCGGTACTGGTATAGATGGACACAAATTTATAGACAGTGCATTCTCTGCAGGTTCAGTATGCGCGCTTATTGACGAGCCTGAGTACATGAAGGAAAACTGCATACTTGTATCTGACAGCAGAAAGGCACTTTCAGCTATTGCTGCAAATTTCTATCATAATCCAGCATCTAAATTTAAAATAATAGGCGTCACCGGGACAAACGGAAAAACAACTACTACAACACTAATTAAACAGATTTTGGAGTTTACCGGGCTTAAAGTGGGGCTGATTGGAACAATCCATAATATGATTGGAAAGCGCATTATTGAAACAAAGTATACGACGCCTGAACCACTTGAACTTCAGCGGCTGTTTGCCCAGATGGCTGAAGAAAAAATGGATTACGTCGTTATGGAGGTTTCGTCTCATTCACTTGCACAGGACAGAGTTTCCGGGCTGAATTTCGAAGCTGCCGTTTTTACAAACCTTACTCAGGATCACCTTGATTTCCATAAAACTATGGAAAACTATCTCCTGGCTAAATCAAAACTCTTTACAATGAGCAAGATCGGCGTAATAAACGCTGATGATGAAGCAGCTACGAAGCTGATGTCGCTTTCAACAACAAAAAATTACACCTATTCGGCATACAGTGATAAATCGGATGTTGTTGCTAAAAATATTCATTATAAACCAGACGGTATAGAATTCGAATTAATTACCGACGGACAAATAGGTCATGCAAAGCTTGACATACCGGGCAAGTTTACAGTATACAATGCCCTTGCTGCAATAACTGCATGTCTTTGCCTTGGAATCGATATGAAAGCGATTCTTTCTGCACTTGCTACGGTCAAAGGCGTTAAGGGAAGAATTGAGGTTGTGGACACAGGCACTGACTATACAGTTCTTATTGATTATGCACACACGCCTGACGGACTGTTTAATATTCTGAGCGCTATCAGGGGATTTGCTCGCGGACGTGTCGTAACGCTTTTTGGATGCGGCGGAGACAGAGACCGCACAAAACGTCCGATAATGGGTAAAATTGCATTCGATATGTCCGATTTTTGCATAGTCACCTCAGATAATCCGCGCACAGAAGATCCCAGCGGAATCATCAAAGATATTTTAGAAGGAGTAAAAGACAGTAAAACGCCGTATGTTGTTATTGAAAACCGTAAGGAGGCAATTGAATACGCATTGCGACATGCTCGTCGTGATGATACAATACTTCTTGCAGGCAAAGGGCATGAAACTTATCAGATATTAAAGGATAGACGTATTCATTTCGATGAACGGGAAATAATACATGATATTTTATCTGATATTTCAAACGCTGAATAACAACAAAGGAAGGAGCAACTTCGTTGACTGATCTCGTTAAATCAATGATTCCGGCAGCAATTATAGCATTTTTCATCACTGCTCTGACTGGGCCATTACTCATCCCCATGCTGCATAAACTAAAATTCGGACAGAGTATACGTGAAGATGGACCCAAATGGCATCAAAAAAAGGCTGGAACGCCGACAATGGGCGGGTTCATGTTTATAATGGGTATAGTTGCGGCAGCAGCACTCTTCATTTCTAGATCGCCGGATGCTGACCGTGCGCTAGCTGTACTGTCAATGGCGCTTTCCTTTGGATTCGTTGGCTTTATTGATGACTACATAAAGGTAATAAAAAAGCGCAACCTCGGCCTCACAGAAAAGCAAAAGATGTTTTTACAACTTATCTGTGCGGCGGCCTTTATTATTACTCTTCAGATCATGGGTTATATCAATACAAAACTGTACATTCCTTTCTTAAATAAAGAAATTGAATTGAGTATTGGTTACTACGTGTTTGCGATGTTTGCTATTATCGCAATCGTAAATGCTGTAAATTTTACCGATGGGGTAGATGGACTTGCCGCATCTGTAACTATTCCAGCAGCTCTAGCTTATGCCGTAATAGCGGCATTTTTAAGGGCTGAAGGCGTTTCTATTCTCCTCGTTGCATGCGCAGCGTCACTTCTTGGCTTTTTGATTTTTAATCTGCACCCGGCTAAGGTTTTTATGGGCGATACCGGCTCGATGTTTTTAGGAGGTATGATTGCCGCAGCGGCGTTTGCAATAAACCAGCCTCTAATATTTTTACTGATAGGATTTATTTATTTTATCGAAATGCTCTCGGTTGTACTTCAAATATGGTATTTTAAGAAAACCAAGGGAAAACGTCTTTTCAAAATGAGCCCTCTTCATCATCATTTTGAACTATCAGGATGGTCAGAAAACAAAATTGTTGTCGTATTCACGTTTGTTACAGTAATACTGAGCATTCTCGCATGTATCGGAGTGCAGAACTATTATAATCTATAATTTGGAGTGGTGGACGCGTTGAAAAAAGTTAGGCGCAAGACAGTATATAAACCTGATCCCCCGCAGAGCTTTGATTATAACAAAGCGTTTATTGACCTGCCCTTTCTTATTATTGTAATCGTACTGCTGTTCGCGGGTCTTATAGTTATGTTCAGCGCAAGCCACGCTAACGCTTATTATCGTTATGGCGACAGCTACTATTTCATAAAAAAACAGTTTGTATTTGCACTTGTGGGCATTGTCGCAATGGCTGTTACTACGAACTTTGCGACTCCGAAACTGCTTCATAAATTTGCTTTGCCGACGCTGGGAATTTCAATTGTGCTTCTTGCACTTGTTCCGTTTATAGGAAGAACGATAAACGATGCAAGACGCTGGATATACATCGGACCGCTTTCAATCCAACCGTCTGAAATAGCAAAGATCGGCGTTATATTAAGTTTTGCCTATATGATCACCAGAAACCAGAAACGGATGAAAACATTTAAGTATGGAATACTCCCGTATGGCGTTATACTTGGAATAATAACTGTACTGCTATATTTGGAACCGCACAACTCCGCTACTATAATTACTATTACGCTTGGCGCGATACTTATAATCGTAGGGGGCGCAAATCTGGGCTGGTTTGCAAGCTTTGGCGGCATCGCAGCAGCAGGGATAGCCCTTGCAATCCTTGGTACGGGACACGGCATGACTAGAATACGTATATGGCTCGATCCTTATGTAGATCCGCAAGGCAAGGGCTTTCAGACAATACAGTCCCTAATAGCTGTTGGGTCAGGGGGACTGTTTGGATTGGGACTTGGCAAGAGCCGACAGAAGTATCTGTATATCCCTGAGCCGCAGAACGACTTTGTCTTTTCAATTGCTGCAGAAGAATTGGGTTTTGTCGGTGCGGTTCTTATTGTGCTGCTTTTTGCTTTGCTTATCTGGAGAGGCTTTGTCATAGCCTTGCGCGCGCCTGACAGGTTTTCGGGGCTTGTTGTAATCGGATTTACGTCAAAAGTAGCGCTTCAGGCGCTTTTAAATATAATGGTTGTAACAAATCTTGTGCCTAATACGGGTATTTCACTTCCGTTCTTCAGTTACGGCGGCACGGCGCTCGTGCTTCAAATGGCCGAAATGGGCATAATACTTTCTATATCAAGGTATGCAAGACTTGTAAAGACGTAGGTATAATGATATATATAATTCTTGGGGGTGAAACAATTGAAGGTATTGCTGGCGGGTGGAGGTACAGGCGGACACGTGAACCCCGCTTTAGCTATTGCCGGGTTTATTCGGCAAAGAAAACCCGGCTCTGATATCCGCTTTGTCGGCACAGAACAAGGCATCGAAAGTACGCTTGTTCCAAAGGCAGGCTACCCTCTTTACAAGATAGAGGTATACGGATTAAAAAGAAGACTGACATACAAAAATATAAAAACAGCCGTGACGGCGATTTCCGCTCTTTCCAAATCAAAAGAGATAATAAAGGAATTTAAGCCTGATATTGTTATTGGAACCGGAGGGTATGTAAGTTTCCCGGTACTGTATATGGCTGCAAAAATGGGCATACCAACGGCTATACATGAGCAGAATGCATTTCCTGGGGTAACGAGCCGTATTCTATCAAAACATGTTGACAGGGTTATGGTAAGTTTTCCGGACAGCGGAAAGTATTTTCCTAAAAAAACAAATATAACCCTTGTAGGGAACCCTATCCGGGATGAGTTTTTATATTTATCAAAACAAGAGGCACGCAAGTCACTTGGAATTGCTGCTGATGAGAAATATATTGTTTCCGTCGGCGGAAGCATGGGCGCCAGAGACTTTAATAATGCAATTATTGATTTTATAGCACTTCATTCTAAAAAGGAAAAATACCGCCACACCCACGCCTGCGGAGAACGCGGCTTCAAATGGGTTCCTGAAAAATTAAAGGAAAAGGGAATAGATTTAAAAAAATATCCCAATTTGGATATACGGGAATATATTTATAATATGCCGACTGTTCTTGCGGCGGCAGACATAGTAATCAGCAGATCAGGTGCAATAACTCTGGGAGAGTTAGCCGCACTAGGCAAACCGTCTATACTTATTCCTTCACCCAATGTGACGCATAATCACCAGTATTTTAACGCGATGTCATTTGTAAGTGAAGACGCTGCGGTAATGATTGAAGAAAAGGATTTAACCGGCGAAAAACTGAAGAAAACTGCTGATGAACTTCTAAATAATAAGTCAATTTTGGACTCGATTTCTAAGAACGCTCAAAAGATCGCAATTTTAGATTCAACTCAAAAAATATATAATACGATTTTTGAGTTAATGGCGGATAAAAAATAAAACAAAAGCTTTTTTTAAAATTTAATTATTATACTTACACAATTTAATCAAAAGCTTTAATATTAAGAATAAACGCAAAAACACCCTTCGTAACATTAAAAACCTGAAGGCATAGTATGAAACTGCAATCAGTGTTTTATTGCGAAAGGGTGTTGTTATGAGCAAACTAATTATAAATGGACCTAATGTTGTTACTGGAGAAATAGCCGTTCAGGGTGCTAAAAACAGTGTTCTGCCCATACTTGCCGCTACCTTACTTGCAAACGAGGTTTCGGTTATAAAAAATTGTCCGGATATAAGTGACGTAAGCGCTACTGTTGAAATCCTTCTGCATCTCGGATGCAAAGTTACAAGGCGCGGATCCGGAGAAATCGAAATCGACCCTTCCAGTGCATCCGGAGTAGATATCCCATATAATCTAATGAGAGGCATGCGTTCTTCCGTCATTATGCTTGGTCCTATTTTGGCAAGAATGGGCCGCGCAAAAGTAAGTTATCCCGGGGGATGCGAACTTGGACCCCGCCCGATTGATTTACATATATCTTCCTTTCAGAAATTGGGTGTAAAATTTGCGGAAGAGTATGGATTTATTTACTCTGTTTGTGATAAAATGATTGGGACGGAAATAAATCTAACTTTTCCAAGTGTTGGCGCAACTGAAAACATTATGCTGCTCGCGTCTAAAGTGCCGGGACAGACTGTAATACATAATGCTGCCCGTGAGCCGGAAATAGAAGATTTACAGTCATTTTTGAACAGTATGGGCGCAAATATCACAGGCGCCGGGGACAACACCATTTATATTGAGGGCGTTGAAACGCTTCATGGTGCGGAGCATTCGATTATACCGGATCGTATTGCGGCCGCAACATATATGATCGCGGCTGCGATTACAGGTGGCAAACTAATTATTAAAAGTGTCAGGCCGAGAGACCTGAATTCTGTGATTTCACTTCTGGAAGAAAGCGGCGCGCAGATTAGAACAGATGAAAATCGTATTTTAATAGACAGAAAGCGTCCGATCCAGCCAATTAGAATGGTAAGGACTATGCCCTACCCGGGATTTCCTACAGATGCGCTTGCACCGCTTATGGCATACTCTACAGTTGCATCCGGAAATAGTATGTATGTTGAAACTATTTTTCAGAATAGATATAAGCATGCTGAAGAACTTATGCGGATGGGAGCCAATATAAAAGTTGAAGGCAGAGTGGCACTCGTTCAGGGCGTTCCAAGACTTACCGGAGCGAACGTTGTTGCAACAGACCTGAGGGGTGGAGTCGCACTTGTCCTTGCGGCTCTGGCGGCAAACGGTGAGACGACGATTGATAATTCTGAACTCATTGACCGTGGGTATGAGAATATAGAAACCAATCTTCAAAGCTTAGGATGTAAAATAAGAAAGGTTGACGTGGTTGAAAAAAGCTAGGGGTACTACAGGTGCCGCTAAAAGCAGACAGTCGCATAAGCGCCGCCGAAGACAGAGGCGGCTTGCACTTGTTGTCGGTATGATAATTTTACTGATGGCACTCATTTCGGGCGGTATTTTTTATCTTGTTTCAACATTCTTAAATATAACGGAAGTAAAAGTTACTGGAAAAAGTATATATACAACCGATCAGATACTTTCTGTAGCCGGCATAAAACCGGGTCAGAATATGGTGACAGTAAGAAGAACAAAAACAGCTGTCCATATCGAAAAAGAATTGCCGTACATTGAAAAAGCGGTTGTACGGTGCAGCCTCCCAGAAAAGATTCAAATCGAAGTGCAGCCAGCAAAGCCAGAACTTATTGTAAGCGACGGAGGGGTAAGCTATATTGTCAGCACAGAAGGCAAAGTAATAGATATAGTAGAAGATGACACTGCGTATAATCTTCCTAAGCTTGTCTGTGATTATGGGGGACAGCCGGTTGTTGCCGATGCTATAGCATTTCCTGACGATACAACAAAACGTATACATAATACATTGATAACTGCACTTAGGGACAATGGACTCCTTGCAGATATGAAATCAATTGATTTGACCAACATTTACAGCATTACAATGCAGTATAAAGATAAATATAAGATAATGTTCGGAGATTATACCGATACTGATGATAAAGTTAAGTTTATCATCAGTATAAAGGACAAGCTGTCTGAAAACGATAAGGGAACAATTGATGTTTCAAACATCAAAAAAGGGTCATTTACTCCAACACGTGGGTAATTTATATGTATTGCAACTTTTCGGGAGGGTTATATGAAAGAGGGCACCATTAAAAAAGCGGCGGGCAGGTTTGGCATGTTCCTTATCACGCTTATTTTCGGATTTCTTGTTATGCTTCAGTTTAAAAGTGTAAAAATTGAACAACAGAGTACACTTGACAGCGTAACACTTAGAGCGAATGAGCTTCAGACGCAGCTTAATAAACAAAAAGATACAAACGAAAAATTATACAAAGAAATCCTCGAATATAAGGATCAACTGTATCAATTCCGGGACGAGGCGGCCAAAAGCGGCAACTATGCAAGCGCACTTTCAAATCAGCTTCAAAAGGTTGAACTGACTGCGGGTATAACTGCCGTTAAAGGTCCTGGCGTTACTGTTACGATGACAGAAGATCCAAATTATCAGGTGAATGTGGAGAATGTTGACCCGAGCTATACGATCATTCATGATGATGATGTCCTGAAAGTTTTAAACGAGCTTAGAGACGCAGGCGCGGAAGCGCTATCCGTAAACGGTGAACGTATACTGGCAACTAGTGAGATCCGCTGCGCGGGTTCTACTATAAGCGTTAACAACAACCGATATTCTGCCCCATTTATAATAACGGCAATAGGCGATCCCGACAATCTGAAATCTGCCTTATCTATGCGGTATGGGGTTATTGAGATATTGAAGCAGTGGGGGATTACCGTAGATGTTAAGACGCATGAAGATGTTGAGGTTCCTGCATATGCCGGACCTATTCAGTACAAATACGCAAAACCTGTTGAAAATGAAAATTCATCACATTGATAAGGAGAATAAAATGGCTATCGGATTTTTAGGACTTTTGTGCGGGATACTAATCGGATTCTATTTTCCTGGATATATTCCAAAAGCATACTCGGTTTATGTTGCGATGGCTCTCCTTGCTGCCGCAGATTCAATAGTTGGCGGGCTTGCGGCAAAAATCGAAAATAAATATGATGATAAGATTTTTGTGTCAGGCTTTTGCATCAATACTTTACTGGCTGCGGCACTTACTTATGTCGGGAAACTTCTTGCAATTGACCTGACAATTGCGGCAATCGTTGTATTCGGTTCCAGATTATTCCAAAACTTTGCAAAAATACGAAGATTACTATTGAATTATGATAAGCAATAATGTTATGATAATATTATTGATTTAATACCATTTTTTAAATCTAAACAAGGGGGATCTCTCATGCCTTTTGAGTTTGATACAAACAGTTTCAGCCCGGTTAATATAAAGGTAATCGGTATCGGCGGGGCAGGAAACAACGCAGTTAACAGAATGATTACTTCAGGAATAACAAGTGTTGAGTTTATTGCAGTAAATACGGACAAGCAGTCCTTATATGCATCACGCGCGACACAAAAAATACAGATCGGTGAAAAATTGACAAAAGGCCAAGGCGCTGGCGCGAATCCTGAAAAAGGTCAGCGTGCAGCTGAAGAAAGCCGCGACGAAATTGCCGCAGCTCTAAAGGGTACCGATATGGTATTTATTACTGCGGGTATGGGAGGCGGAACCGGGACTGGCGGTGCACCTGTTATTGCTGAGATTGCGAAAGACATGGGTCTCCTTACAGTCGGAATTGTAACCAAACCGTTTTTATTTGAAGGCAAGAAAAGAATGAATCAGGCTGAAGCAGGGATCGCAGCTCTTCGCGAAAGAGTGGATTCTCTTGTTGTTATTCCTAACGAACGCCTCAAAATGGTTTCGGAGACACCTATTACAATGGCAAATGCATTTGAGGTTGCCGATGAGGTATTAAGGCAAGGCGTTGCCAGTATTTCAGAAATAATTAATAACCCGGGATACATAAATCTTGACTTTGCAGATATAACTGCCGTTATGAAGGATGCAGGCTATGCTCATATGGGTGTTGGCAATGCAAGCGGTGAAAATATGGTTGAAGCTGCGGCCAATAAGGCGATATACAGCCCGCTCATCGAGACTTCTATCAATGGGGCAAAGGGTGTGATCATCAGCTTTGTATCATCGCCTGATATCAGCCTTGAAGAAGTTGAGAACGCAGCAGCAATGATTTCAAAGGCCGCTCATCCAGAGGCTAATATTATTTGGGGTACATCCTTTGATAACAGTCTTGCTGATGAAGTCAGAATCACCGTTATTGCGACAGGATTTGAGGCCGCTCCGCTCAGCGCTGAGCCACAAAAACCTGCCCAGGACACAACCAAGTCTGCTTTTGCAAATTTCAGCGGCCCCAAAACAGACTTTACACGTCCAAAAGAAGAAACACCGGTATCTTCTACAAACTACCGTTTTCCTTTTTCCAAGCCTGTAGATGATACTTATGACAGTACATATGTTAAGAAAACGGAAAAGCATGACGATGAAGATATTGATGATATCGATTCAGTGCTTAAAATATTTAGAAAGTAATAGTGTCTTAAAATACATTTATTTGCTGGCATCGTTTATACGATGCCAGTTTTGTTAGTACTTTGTATAGAACAGCGGCGAATAGAGCTTAAGCAAAAGAAACTTCCTTTCTGCTAAAATGGTTATTAATTGGTATAGTCGTGCGACATGATTTATTGTATGAAGGAGGCAACGTGATGAAAAATAAAGGTAACCTTAGTTTTGGTAAGAGACTTGTTGTGACTATTGGAACTATTGCAATTTGTCTTATTGCCGGAATTGCTATTCTATCTACTTTGATCAATAATGGTGATAGTAAGGCAACTGATACATCGTCGTTAGCGGCGAATAAGGTTACTACAAGTGGGAAAGCCGATACCTCTCCGCTATACGAAGATAAATTGATTAAAATAACTTACTGTGAGATTTTTGAAGTGCCCAGTATAAAGGGAGCTTGTTATCTCAGATTGCTTGTTGAAAATAAAAGTGATAAAAAGATTACCGTTTATTTGAAAGATGCCTATGTGAATGATATGGCAACCTTTATGGGTAGTGGGGTTCCTATGACGATTGAAATGGGTAAGAAATCTCAGCAGCCGTTTACATTTTTTTATTCCAACCTTGATATTTCCAAAATGTCTGAAATTAAGAATATTCAATTTAAAGTCTGGATTACTGATGAAAACACAAAAACGTTGGAGGAAACTGGTACATTAAAAGTTACACCGTGACTTGGTACTTATTATAAAGAAATGTCAATAGCTCTACGTGATTGGACTGAAGTAACAGTCGATCGGGACTAAGTGTAAAAGCTTAGTCCCTTTTTCTAATATCTGTAGGTGTGTTATGAAAATTACTTGGGTACTGAATTAAAACACTGAATATTAGGAAACGAGGACGAGCACCTGAAAGGCCATGACGTAACACACCTATTGTAATCCTACAACAAATACTTTGACTGTTTGATTAAATAACTTTAAAATAGGATAAATTTGGTGTATACTAAAATAATAAGTATATTTGCATAAAGGAGCATATATGGATTTTATCAAACAGGAAAAATTACAGCGCGCGGTATTAGTTGGGCTAAATTGTTCTTCAGATAAATACGATATTAAAAGCAGTGATGAAACGTTAAAAGAACTTGAAAGCCTGCTTGAAACTGCAGGGGGAGAAAGTTTAGGAATCGTACTGCAAAACCGTGACCTTCCGGACGCAAAGTTTTTTATAGGCGAGGGAAAGGTGAGCGAAATCGCTGAATTTGCAAAGGCTAACGATGCCGATCTTATAATTTTTGATAATGAATTATCTCCGTCTCAGATAAAAAATATAGAAAAAGAAACCGGCATTCGTGTTATTGACCGTACAATGCTGATTCTTGATATCTTTTCTCTACACGCCACAACCAGAGAGGGCAAGCTTCAGGTTGAAATGGCTCTTATGAAATATACGATTCCGCGTTTAACAGGAATGGGCACAGAATTATCAAGGTTAGGCGGAGGCGGAGGCGGCGCAATCGGCGCGCGCAGAGGTGCTGGTGAAACAAAACTTGAAATTGACAAGCGACACCTTAAAGAGCAGATAAGACAGCTGCAAAAAGAGCTTGACGAAATAAGGGAAAACCGACAGAAACAGCGGAAGGAACGCGATGTGTCGGGCGTTCCGAAAGTGGCGGTAATAGGATATACAAACGCAGGAAAGTCAACGCTTTTAAATACGCTGACCGGGGCGGGCGTGCTTGCCGAAAACAAGCTTTTTGCCACCCTTGACCCGACCACACGCCGAATGAAAATGGAAAACGGGTTTGAAGTGCTTATTACCGATACTGTAGGTTTTATAAGAAAGCTTCCTCACCATCTTGTTGAGGCTTTTGCGGCAACGCTTGAAGAGGTCAAATATGCCGACTTGCTTGTCAACGTTGTTGATGCAACAAGCCCTGAAATGTTTGAGCATATAAATGTTACTCACAAGCTTATAAATGATCTGGGCGCTGGTGGAATACCGGTTATTACCGCAATCAATAAAACAGACCTTCTCGAAGAGGGGCAAAAGCCGGTTATTAAAGACAGCGTTCCAATTTCAGCTAAAAAGGGTACAAACATTAACCTTTTATGCGAAATGATATATAACAGGCTTTCGGACATGTTTCGGCGTGCAGTTGTTATTATCCCGTATGATAAGGGTGGGCTGCTTGACGAAATATACCGTGACAGTAAGGCTACTGTTGAAGAAAGTGAGTATGTGCCGGAGGGTGTGCGCCTTACAATTACGATGGACGTTGATTTATACGGAAGGCTTAAAGATTATGTTACCGGGGATGAAAATGGAGTACAAAACAGTTAAAAAAGAGGCCAGTGCCGCCTTTATTGAACGCCGGTCAGAGTTCATTGGGTATATTAAGCCGGTGCAAACCGAAGAAGAGGCGGTTTCATTTATTAATGAGATACGCTCACGGCATCATGACGCGACCCATAATGTTTATGCCTATATAATTCGATATAATAATATAAGGCGTTACAGTGATGACGGTGAACCACAGGGAACAGCAGGAATGCCCGTGCTGGATGTTCTTCAAAAAGAAGGGCTTACCGATGTAGTTATAGTCGTCACAAGATATTTCGGAGGCATTTTACTCGGGGGCGGAGGACTGGTAAGAGCATATTCAAGGGGAGCAAAAGTTGCTGTTGACGCTGCAGGTATCGCGCTTATGAAAAAAGCATTCAGAGCAGAAATTGAAGTACCGTATGCTTTTTTTAGCTCTTTACAGCGAGAAATTGCTAAGCACGGTGGAAGTATAGAAAATACTGAATTTACGGATAATGTTTTGATAAAATTTCTTATTCCTATCGACGAACTGGAAAAATTCAATATAAGTATAAAAGATACAAGTTCTGGGCAATACGTTGCTAAGATTATTGGCGAAACATATCAGGCAGAGGACATTTAATAAAGAGGTGTTTTGAATGAGTCTTCGTGAAGAACAGGAAAAACTTGAAAAGGCGATACTTTCACCATATGCCTGCCTTTCTGTTAATAGCCGTGGGAGAAATCGCGAAGAGACTAAATGTGAGATACGCACAGATTTTGTTCGTGACCGGGACAGGATCATTCACTGCAAATCATTTCGTCGCTTAAAACATAAGACTCAGGTTTTCTTATCTCCGGAGGGAGACCATTACCGAACCAGACTTACACATACGCTTGAAGTGTCACAGATCGCCAGAACGATTTCTCGCGCTCTGCGCCTAAATGAAGATTTGACAGAAGCAATTGCTTTGGGACACGACCTTGGTCATACGCCTTTCGGACATGCGGGAGAGCAGGTGCTCGCAAGTGTTTGCAAATCCGGTTTTACTCATTACGAGCAAAGCCTTAGGGTTGTCGAACTGCTTGAAAACGGACACAAAGGTCTTAATCTTACTTACGAGGTTAGAAACGGCATAGCCTGCCATACAAACCGGGTTGCGGATACTCTTGAAGGCCAGGTTGTTAAATTTGCCGATAAAATTGCATATATAAATCACGATATCGACGATGCGATACGCGGAGGGGTGCTTTCCGTATCGGATATCGATACAGATATTCTCGATATGCTCGGGCATACCCATTCAAAACGCATAAATACGCTTGTAAGAGCCGTAATTGATGGAAGTGCCGACAAGGATCATATTGAGATGCTGCCGAATATAAAAGAGGCAGAGGTTGCGCTTGAAAAGTTTATGTTTGAACATGTATATTTGAATCCGGGGGCGAAAGGCGAAGAGGTAAAGGCGAAAGAAGTCGTCCGTATGCTTTACGAGTATTTTCTTAAGTATCCGGATAAAATGCCGCCCGAGCATTATTCATATATAGACGGAGACGGACTTGAACGCGTTGTTTGCGATTATGTTGCGGGCATGACGGATAATTACGCCATATCGATTTTTGAGAGCCTGTATATTCCGAAAACTTGGCGAAAATAGCGTGTTTACCTGCTTTTAAACAAATTTTTTATAAAAATAAGAATTTTTTATTATAAATAAAGGAATTATAAAAACAGTGTCGAAATATATAATTGAACTTTATTGATAAGGAGTTGTGCAATGGCATTACCTGACAGTTTCCTCGAACTGCTGCGATCTCGCTGCGATATCGAGGATGTCATTTCACAGTATGTGACCGTAAAACGAAGGGGGAGAAGCCTTGTCGGCCTTTGCCCTTTTCACAGTGAAAAGACCCCGTCTTTCACAGTGTTTCCGGAAACGCAAAGCTATTATTGTTTCGGATGCGGCGCCGGCGGAGATGTAATCACCTTTATACGCAATATTGAAAACCTTGATTATCTCGATGCCGTAAGGTTTCTTGCCGATAAGGCGGGGATCGAAATGCCCGAGGAGAATAGGGAGGACGAAGGATACAAGAAACTGCGTGAGCAGATTCTGAATATAAATAGATCTGCGGCCAACTTCTTTTACAAACAGCTTTTGTCGAAAAACGGAGTAAGCGCGCTGAAATATCTCAGAAACCGCGGTTTATCTGATAAGACCATTAAGAAATTTGGCCTTGGATATTCGTCTGATAACTGGACAAGTCTAACTGATTATTTATCAGGTGAGGGATTTGATAAGGAACTTATGAAACGCGCGGGTCTATGCGCAAAGAATCAAAAGGGCGGGTATTACGATTATTTTCGGAATCGAGTGATGTTTCCTATTGTTGATGTGCGAGGTTCGGTTATCGGTTTCGGCGGTCGGGTTATGGACGACAGTCAACCGAAATATTTGAATTCTCCCGATACACCTGTTTTTAAAAAAAGTTTGAATCTTTTCTCACTGAACAATGCGAAAGGTTCGGGTGATACACTGATACTGGCAGAAGGGTATATGGACGTAATTTCTATATATCAGGCAGGTTTCAGAAACACTGTTGCAACCTTAGGCACAGCGCTTACAGCGGAACAGGCACGTCTTATTTCTAGGTATGCAAAGGAAGTAGTTATATCGTATGATTCGGACGGTGCAGGTCGAAAAGCGTCTCAGCGTGCGATAACTATATTTGCTGATACCGGAATAAAAGTCAGAGTGCTTTCTATGAGCGGGGCAAAAGATCCGGATGAGTTTATCAAAAAATTCGGTGCGGATAAGTTTCAGATGCTGATAAATAAATCGGAAAACCATGTTGAATACAGGCTGTCTCAACTCAGAGCGGGTTTTAATCTGGAACTGCCGGACGATAAGGTTTCTTATCTAAAAGCTGCCGCTGAAATATTGGCTGATATACAAAGCTCGGTCGAAAGGGACGTTTATGCCGGGAAAATCGCGGAAGAGCTTGATGTTTCGAGAGAGTCAATACTTCACGAGGTAAAAAGTATTATAAAAGCAAAATGGGGCAAAAAGCAAAAAGATGGGCTAAGGAAAGAAGAACAGAGGATTCATGCATATCGTGACAGCGTTAACCCCGACAAAGCCGCTAACTTAAAAGAGGCTAAAGCTGAGGAAGGTATCATTTGCACGATTTTCTTCAATCCCGATTATGTTGATAATATTTGCAAACGTCTTGGAGATACTCCATTTGTTACGCCGTTTAACAAAAAGTTATTCGATACTTTATGCGAACTTGTTAATAATGGGATACAGCCGGATACTATAGTACTGAGCCAGTATTTCACACCGCCTGAAATGGGACGTATAAGCGGAATAATCGCGCAGCGTGACCTCGTTTGCGGTGAAACACTGATTGAGGATTACATAGACATATTAAAAGAACACTATCGAAAGCGCCTTACGACAGAACTTGAAAGTATTGACAATGACGACCTTAAAGATTATATGAGGCAGCTGGGCAAGATAAAAGGAAAAGGAAGTAACAGAGAATGAATGAAAAAAGATCGCAAATGAAGGAGTTTCTAGAGTCCTGT